>CAMLFJ010000342.1 GCA_946479205.1 uncultured bacterium
CGGTTACCGCCGCGCCGGCCGCGGCGGCCGCCAGGCCCGCCGCGCCGACCGGCCCGGCCAAGCCGCTGGCGGCGATGGGCCTCGAGGCCCCGCCGCTTCCGCGCTTCGAGCAATGGGGTCCAGTGGAGCGCGCGCCGCTTTCGCACCTGCGCCGCACCATCGCCGAGCGGATGACGCTCTCGGCCACGCTGATTCCCCACGTGACGCACTTCGACCGCGCCGACATCACGGACCTGGACGCGATCATCGCGCGCAACCTCGAGGCGGGGCGCGCCAAGGGCGTGACGCTCACCCTGACCTCCTTCCTGCTGAAGGCGGCCGCGCTGGCCCTGGTGCGCCATCCCACGTTCAACGCGAGCCTCGACCCGGCCGCGGGCGAGATGGTGCTCAAGCGCTACTACCACCTCGGGGTCGCGGTGGCGACCGAGCGCGGTCTCATCGTGCCGGTGCTGCGGGAGCTCGATCGCAAGCCGGTGCTGGAGATCGCGCGAGAGCTCGGCGCGCTGGCCCAGCGCGTCCGCGACGGCAAGGCCACCCTCGACGACCTGCGCGGCGGCACCTTCACCATCACCAATATCGGCGCGCTCGGGGGCACCGCGGCGATCCCCATCATCAACTACCCCGAGGTCGCCATCCTCGGCGTGGCGCGCGCCCGGCAGGAGGCGGTAGTGCGGCAGGGCCAGATCGTCCCCCGGCTCATGCTTCCGCTCACCCTCACCTTCGATCATCGCGTCGCCGACGGCGCCGACGGCGCCCGCTTCGCCACCGAGATCGTGCAGCTGCTCGAGGCACCCGAGCGGCTCCTCTGGGAGTGGTGAGCCGTGGTCATGGGCGATCTCGTGGACGAGGTGGACGTCGCCGTGCTGGGCGGCGGGCCGGGCGGCTACTCGGCCGCCTTCCGCTGCGCCGAGCTCGGCCTCGAGACCGTGGTGATCGACACGGCCCAGCGCCTGGGCGGGGCCTGCCTCTTCGAGGGCTGCATCCCCAGCAAGGCCCTCCTGCACGTGGCCGCGGTCCTGAGCGAGGCGGAGCGCGCGAAGGAGTTCGGGGTGGACTTCGGCGAGCCGCGGATCTCGCTCGATCCGCTGCGGAAGTGGAAGCAGGAGCGCGTGGTGGGCAAGCTGGCGCGCGGCCTCGCCTCGGTGGCGAAGGCCAAGGGCGTCGAGCTGATCGGGGGGCGCGGCGTCTTCGAGGACGCGAGCACGCTCCGGATCGAGGTCGGGGAGACGCTCCGCAAGGTTCGCTTCAGGCACGCCATCGTGGCCACCGGCTCGCGGCCGAGCACCCTGCCCGGCCTCACGCTGCGGAGCGAGCGGATCATGGACTCGACCGCTGCGCTGGAATTGCCCGACATCCCCGACCGCCTGCTCGTGATCGGCGGCGGGTACATCGGCCTCGAGCTCGGCACGGTCTACGCGACGCTCGGTAGCCGCGTGACCCTGGTCGAGATGACCGGCGGCCTGCTGCCCGGCGTGGACCGTGACCTGGTCCAGCCGCTCCAGCGCCGGGTGGACAAGCTCTTCACCGCCATCCACCTCGAGACCAGGGTGACCGCGCTCCGGGAGGTCGGCGCGGAGATCGAGGCCGACTTGGAGGGCCGCGCCACCGAGCGCTTCGACCGGGTGCTGGTGGCGGTGGGCCGGCGGGCCCAGAGCGACGGCCTTGGCCTGGAGGCCACCCGGGTGCGCCTCACCGAACAGGGCCGCTTCATCGAGGTGGATGCGCGCTGCCGCACCGAGGATCCGCGGATCTACGCCGTCGGGGACGTCACCGGCGAGCCCATGCTCGCGCACCGGGCGATGCGACAGGGCAAGGTCGCCGCGGACGTCCTGGCCGGGCGCCCCGCCGCGTTCGACAACGTGGCCATCCCGGCCGTCGTCTTCACCGATCCGGAGATCGCCTGGTGCGGGCTCAGCGAAGCTCAGGCCAAGGATCAGGGACTGACGGTCAAGATATCGAAATTCCAGTGGGCCGCTTCCGGACGCGCTGCGACGCTCGGCCGCGCGGACGGCCTCACCAAGCTGGTCGCCGACGCGTCCTCCGGGCGCGTGCTCGGCGTCGGCGTCGTCGGGCCCGGCGCCGGCGAGCTGATCGCCGAGGCGACGCTGGCCGTCGAGACCGGCGCGCTGGTCGAGGACGTGGCGGTGACCATCCACGCCCACCCGACCTTGTCGGAAGGCCTGATGGAGGCGGCCGAGCACCTGCTCGGCGCCTGAGACCGGCCCTGCCCGAGTCGATCCGCATCGCCGTCGCCTCGGGCAGCGTGACCGCGCTGGTCTATCCGCTCCCCGAGTTCGCGCGGCCCCGGGCCACCCTGATCCTGGCCCACGGCGCGGGCGCCCCGCAGTCGAGCGCCTTCATGGTGGACTTCGCCCAGGCGCTCGCCCGGCGCGGCTGCCATGTGGTGACGTTCAACTTCCCCTACACGGAGCAGGGCCGGCGCCTGCCGGACCGGGCCCCCACGCTCGAGGCCTGCTTCCGCGACGTCGTCGCCGCGGTCCGCGCCCGGCCCGATCTCGCGGTCGGCCCGCTCGTGATCGGGGGCAAGTCCATGGGGGGGCGCATGGCCACGCACGTGGCGGCCCAGGGCCTCGTCGACCTGGCCGGCGTCGTCGCCCTGGGCTACCCGCTGCACCCGCCGGGCCGGCCGGAGCGGCTTCGCGCCCAGCACCTCGCGCAGATCCGGCAGCCGACGCTGATCGTGCAGGGCTCCCGCGACGCGTTCGGCACGCCCGAGGAGCTCCGGCTCGCGCTCGCACCCCTGGGCGCGCTGGCGACGCTCCACGTCGTCGAGGGCGGCGACCACTCGTTCAAGGTCCCGAAGCGGGGCTCGATCACCCAGGAGGCGGTCTTCGAGCGGGTGCAGGACGAGATCGCCGGCTGGATCGGGCGGCTGGCCTGACGGTCAGCGCAGGTCGAGCTCGATCCCGCCGACGGCCCCCGCCACCACGTTGTAGAGCCAGGTGGTGAGGAGCGTGACGAGGAAGCCGAGCACCCCGTAGAGCACCGGGAAGATCAGCACCGCCGCGACGCCCCACGGCAGGGCGTACCCGCCGTCACCGCGGAAGAGCGCGGCGAGCGAGAAGAACGCCCCCATGACGAGACCGAAGATCGCGTAGAGCACCGCGACCACCTTCGCGGCCGACAGGGGCCCGATCCGATGAAGCACCATGCGTGGCCTCCTTCGGGGTTAGAGGCGCTTGAGCAGCCACTCGGGCGTCAGGCTGATCGCCCAGGAGTTCAGCAGCACGTAGTAGTTCGTCACGACCAGGATGCCCACCAGCACGAGCAGGATGCCCGCCGCGCGCTCCACGGTCGGGATGAAGGGCCGGTACCGCTTGAAGAACCGGAGGAAGCTGCCGAGGGCGACCGAGGAGAGCAGGAACGGCAGGCCGAGGCCGGCCGAGTAGAAGAGCAGGAGCGTCACCCCCTGGCCCACCGTCTTGTCGTTGCTGGCCAGGGTGAGGATGGAGCCCAGGATCGGCCCGACGCAGGGCGTCCAGCCGATCGCGAAGGTGAGGCCGACCAGGAAGGAGCCGAGCAGCCCGGCGGGCTTGCTCTGGACCTGGATCTGCTGGGTGCGGCCGAAGATCCCGATGCGCAGGACGCCCGCGATGTACAGGCCGAACACGATGATGAGCACGCCGCCCGCGATCCGGATCCACTCGCGGTAGTCGAGCAGGAACTGGCCGGCCGCGCTGAAGGACGCGCCCAGGCTCACGAAGACCACGCTGAAGCCCGCGATGAAGGCGAGCGAGTGCACCAGCACGCGGGTGCGGGCCCCCGCGGTCACCTCGTGGGTCAGCCGGTCCACCGACATCCCGGTGATGAACGAGAGATACGACGGGAAGAGCGGCAGCACGCACGGGGACAGGAAGGAGAAGAGCCCGGCCGAGAACGCGACGAAGACCCCGAGCGACTCGCTCACTTGAGCAGCGACTCGATGACCGCGTGGGCCGACTTGCCGTCCCACTCGCGCGCCCCGTTGGCGAACAGCACGCGCTTGCCCTTGCGGTCGATGAGGAAGGTGGACGGCACCGCCCAGACCCCGTAGCGCTCGCGCACCGCCATCCGGGGATCGAGTCCGACCGCGAACGTGAGCCGGAACTGCTTCACGAACGGGCTCACCACGCTCGCGCCCTGCGAGTCGAGGGAGACCGCGAGCACCACGAGGCCGCGGTCCTTGTAGGCCAGGTGCAGGCGCTCCATGGCGGGCATCTCCTCCCGGCACGGCTCGCACCAGGTGGCCCAGAAGTTCAGGAACACCACCTTGCCCTTGAGATCGGCGAGCCGGATGACGCGGTCGTCGGGCGTGCGGAGCTCGAAGTCGGGCGCGTCCTTGGCCGGCTTGGGGCGAATCAGCGAGAGGGCCGCCACCGGGTCCTCTCCCGCCGCCCCGGAGGGTGCCAGCACCGCGGCAAGGGCGAGGAGCGCCACGACGACGCGGCTTTTCACGCGCCGAGTATACACCCCGGGGCCTCGGCCGCCCCCTGGTGGGCGCTGTCCGTGCGACGGCCGTTCTGTGATACGGTTGTCCAC
>CAMLFJ010000343.1 GCA_946479205.1 uncultured bacterium
ATGCGGGAGTTCAAGGCGGGCGCCATTCACGTGCTGGTCTCCACCACCGTGATCGAGGTGGGAATCGACGTGCCCAATGCCTCGGTGATGCTGGTGGAGCACGCCGAGCGCTTCGGCCTCTCGCAGCTCCACCAGCTCCGCGGGCGCGTCGGACGCGGCCCCTGGAAGAGCTACTGCATCCTGCTCTCGGGCGCCTCGTCGGAGGACGCCAAGCGTCGGCTCGAGGCGATGACCGCCACCAACGACGGCTTCAAGATCGCGGAGGCGGATCTCTCCCTGCGCGGCCCCGGCGATTTCTTCGGCACCCGCCAGTCGGGCCTGCCCGAGTTCCGCGTGGCCGATCTGCTGCGCGACGCGGCGGCCCTCGAGGCCGCGCGGCGCGACGCGGTCGCGCTGATCCGGGAGGATCCCAATCTCCTCGCCCCGCCGCACCGGGCCCTCCGCGCCGCGCTGCTCCAGCGCTGGCGCGGCAAGCTCGACCTGGCCGGGGTGGGCTGATGCGCGGCCGCGCGCGATGGGCCCTGCTGGCGGCCGCCCTCGCGCTGGGCGCGGTCGGCGCGCCCGCGCCGGGGGCGGGCCAGGGCAGCGTCGAGGTCGCCCGCGCGCGCCAGGCGCTGGAAGACTACTTCGCGTGCGAGCGCACGCAGCGCTTCGCGCCGTGCTGGCCGCGCCTGTCGAAGCGGGTGCAGGCCGAGTGGGCGCGGCAGGGTCGGGGATCCGTGGCCGAGTATGCCGAATCCCGCGCGGCCGCCGAGCCGCGCTACGCGGACTTCCGCGTGCAGCAGATCCGGCGCAGCCCCTCGCGCGTGGTGTTCCGGGTCGAGGCCACCCGGGCCGGCGCGAAGGACGAGGTGCCCGATCGCGTCGAGTACGCGGTGCTCCGCGAGGGCGAGCAGTGGAAGATCGACGGCCGCCGCGTGGGCCAGTCGGAGACGACGCCGTGAGGGTGCTCGCGGGCACGCTCAAGGGCCAGCGGCTGACCACGCCGCCCGGCCGTACCACCCGGCCGACCGCGGATCAGGTGCGCATCGCGTGCCTCGACACCCTGATGCCGTTCCTCGACCTGGGCCCGTTTCTGGATCTCTTCGCGGGGGCGGGCGGGGTCGGCATCGAGGCGCTTTCGCGCGGGGCGCCGTCGGCGGTGTTCGTCGAGCAGGACGGCGCCGCCCTCCGCGCGCTGCGCGACAACGTCGAGCGCCTGGGCCTGACCGACCAGGCCCGCGTGGTGCGGGCCGATGCCGCGCGCGCGGTCGGCGATCTGGAGGCGGCCGGCGAGCGCTTCGGCGTCGTCTTCCTCGATCCGCCGTACGACTCGCCGCGCGCCGCCGCCGCGCTCGAGGCGGTGGCGGCCGGGCCCGTGCTCGTGGCGGGCGCGCTGGTGGTGATCCAGCACGGCACCAAGACGCCGCCCGCGGCCGCGGGCGCGCTCGCGCTCTGGAAGGCCCGCCGCTTCGGGGAGACCACCTTGACTTTCTTTCGCCGGCGCGTAGACTGAGCAACGTTTTCGGCACCTTCCAGATGCTCGATTTCACGACGGGGTGACGGGGGACGAGTGTGGGCAAGCGGGCGGTGTATCCCGGGATGTTCGATCCGATGCACAACGGTCATCTGGATCTCATCGAGCGCAGCCTGCGCATCTTCGACGAGCTCATCGTGGCGGTGGTCGCGAACCCCTCGAAGGAGCCGCTCTTCACGGTCAAGGAGCGCCTCGAGCTGATCGACGAGTGCACCGCCGGCATCGGGATGGGCCGGATGCGCATCACCTCGTTCGACGGCCTGCTGATCGACCTGGTGGAGCGGGAGGGCGCGGACTGCATCGTGCGCGGCCTCCGGGCCGTCTCCGACTTCGAGTACGAGTTCCAGATGGCCCTGATGAACCGTAAGCTCCGCCACACGGTGGAGACCGTGTTCATGATGCCGCACGAGCGCTACACCTACATCGCCTCGCGCCTCATCAAGGAAGTCTCCTCGCTCGGCGCGCCGGTCACCGGCATGGTGCCGCCCGCGGTCGAGGAGCGCCTGGCTCAGAAGTTCTCGAAACCCAGATAGTCAAAGGCGGGAGCCCATGCTCGCAGACCGGATGAAGACCCTGGCCCCCTCGCCGACCCTCGCCATGCAGGCCAAGGCGCGGGCGATGCGCGCGCAGGGCATCGACGTCATCTCCTTCGGGGCGGGCGAGCCCGACTTCGACACGCCCACCCGGATCAAGGACGCCGCGATCCGCGCGATCGAGCAGGGGCAGACCAAGTACACCGAGGTCGGGGGCATCCCCGAGCTGCGCGCCGCGGTCTGCCACAAGTTCAAGCGGGACCACGGGCTCGAGTACGCGCTGGACGAGGTCACCGTCTCCTGCGGGGCCAAGCACACGCTCTACAACATCGTGATGGCACTCATCAACCCGGGGGACGAGGTGCTGATCCCGAGCCCTTACTGGGTGTCGTACCCGGAGCAGGCGCGCCTGCTCGGCGGAGTGCCGGTCCCGGTGGTGACGCAGGAGGCGACCGGCTTCGATCTCGATCCGGCCGCGCTTCGCCGCGCGGTGACCCCGAAGACGAAACTGGTCGTCCTCGACAGCCCGGGCAACCCGACCGGGGCGGTGTTCTCGGCGGAGGCGCTGGCCGCGGTGGCCAAGCTCGCGGTGGAGCGCGACCTGTGGATCGTCTCGGACGAGTGCTACGAGTCGCTCACCTACGAGGGACGGCACGTGTCGATCGCCTCGCTCTCGCCCGAGGTGAAGGCGCGCACCATCGTGGTCAACACCTGTTCGAAGGCCTACGCGATGACCGGCTGGCGCATCGGGTACGCGGCCGGGCCCAAGGCGGTCATCCGGGCGATGACCGACGTGCAGAGCCAGGTCACGTCCAATCCCACCTCGGTCGCGCAGTGGGCCGCGGTGGAGGCGCTCGGCGGCCCGCAGGACGAGGTGGCCAAGATGGCGGGTGAGTTCGATCGGCGTCGCCGCGTGATCATCGAGGGGCTGAACGCGATTCCCGGCGTGACCTGCGTGATGCCGAAGGGCGCGTTCTACGCGTTCCCCAACGTCTCCGGGCTCTTCGGCAAGCGCGCGAAGGCCGGCGTGCTCCGCGGCTCCGCCGACGTCTGCGCGTTCCTGCTGGACGAGGCGCGCATCGCCACGGTGGCCGGAGTCGACTTCGGCTCCGACGCCCACATCCGGCTCTCGTACGCGACCGGGCTCGACACCATCAAGGAAGGGCTGCGGCGGATGGCCGCCGCCGTCCGCACGCTCGAGGGCTGACATGAAGATCGAAGGCTCGGCGGACATTCCGGCCCCGCGCGACAAGGTGTGGGCCGCCTTCCTCGATCCCGATGTCCTGGCGCAGGCCTTGCCGGGCTGCGAGAAGCTCGAGGCGATCGGGCCGAACGAGTACAAGGCCACCATGAAGGTCGGAGTGGCCGCCATCAAGGGCACCTTCGAGGGGAAGGTGAAGCTGAGCGACCTCGAGCCGCCCAATCGCTACCGGATGGCGGTCGAGGGCAGCGGCGGGCCGGGCTTCGTTCGCGGCGCCGCGGGCATGCAGATGTCCGACGTGGACGGCGGCACCAAGGTGAGCTACGACGCCGACGTGCAGGTGGGCGGGCTCATCGCGAGCGTCGGGCAGCGGATGCTGGGCGGGGTCACCAAGATGATGCTCGATCAGTTCTTCACCCGCATGACCGAGCTGCTCGCGTCCAAGCCGGCGTAGCGCTGCTCACGGTTCCGCCGCTCCTGCTGGCCGGCCTGCTCTCGCTCGCGGCCGCTTCCTCGCCTCCGCCCGTCGCGGGCGACTGCGCCGGATCGGGCGGTGAGCAGTCCTCCCGGTGCCTCTACCGCTCCGCGTTCCCCAGCACCGGTCTGGTCTCGATCTGCCGCACCGACCACGACTGCCGGGTCGGCTACTACTACGGCGACCCCGAGAAGCCGGTCTGGCTCGAGCCGCCTCCGAGCTGGCCCACCCTCCCGAAACCCGACGTCATCTGGCGCGCCGCCACCTTCGCCGAGATCCGCTTCCCCTGCGGCCCCACCTGCCGCACGAGCTACTTCTTCGAAGCCAAGCGCCGCCGCCTCTCCCCCCCGCGAAAAGACGTGCTCGACGTGGATCTCCGTCGTCTCCTGATCGCCCAGGTCGACGGCTCCGACCTGGCCGTCCACCAGATCTTCTCCGGCCGCGAAGTAGCCCGCATCACCCGCGACTGGGCGAGCCTATCGCTCCACGACGCGATCACCGACCTCCACTTCGACCCCGACGGCCGCCTGACCTTCACCTGGCTCAAAGGAAAAGACCGAACGCCCGTCACCGAGCGCGTCTCAGTTCCCAGCATCCCACGGTAACCGCGAGGCGGCGCGGGCGGGGCTGGGGCCGGTGGGCCGGGTGACCCGTTCCCCGCCAACGCAAGCTGCGCCGAACCATCCCCGATTGGGAACTCCTCACGCATCGAACCGCAACAACGGGTCGTGGTCAGAGGCCCACCGGCCCCCGCCCCGCCCGCGTCGCCGCGCGGCCAATCAGCCGCCGGAGAACCAGCCGCTCGGTCC
>CAMLFJ010000344.1 GCA_946479205.1 uncultured bacterium
TTCCGGGGCCATCCGCTCACCGGGCCGGTGGGGGTCAGGGGCGCTCAGCCCGGCGACGTGCTGGTGGTCGAGATCATCGAGGTGAAGCCGGCCGAGTTCGGCTGGACCGCGATCCGCCCCGGTCGCGGGCTCCTGCCCGAGGCCGATTTCAGCAAGCCGTACCTGCAGATCTGGGACCTCTCCGACGGCCGCTTGGCGCGCGCGGGGAACCACATCGCCGTGCCGCTCGATCCGTTCCCGGGGGTGATGGGAACCGCGCTCGACGAGCCGGGCGGGCACAGCACGATGCCGCCCCGCAAGAACGGCGGCAACATGGACATCAAGCAGCTCACCGCCGGGTCCACGCTCTACCTGCCGGTGTGGGTGGACGGCGCGCTGTTCAGCGTGGGCGACACCCACGGGATCCAGGGTGACGGGGAGGTCTGCGTCACCGCGGTGGAGATGGGCGGCCGCGTCACCGCACGCTTCGGCCTGCAGAAGGGGCGCGGGCTCGCCGAGCCGCAGCTCCGCACCACCCGCGCGCCCTCCGCGGCCGCGCCCGCGGGCTCGTGGTTCGCCACGACCGCCAACGGGCCCGATCTCTTCGCGGCCTCCCAGCAGGCGGTGCGCTACATGATCGACCACCTGGTGCGGGAGCGGGGCCTCTCGCGCGAGCAGGCCTACATCCTGTGCAGCGTGACGGTGGACCTCAAGATCAGCGAGATCGTGGACGCGCCCAACTGGATCGTCTCCGCGTTCCTGCCCGAAGGGGTCTTCGTCTGATTTGACGCGGCTGTGACAATCCGCGTCGGGACGGGAGCATGCTGAAGCGTCCGATGAAGCCCATCTTCGGCCGGGTCGTGCTGAACGACATCGCGGTCCCGCCCGACGCGCGCCCGCGCGATGCCCACCGCCCGTACGACTGGGCGCTCCGGCACGAGCCCGCCGAATGACGCGGGTCCCCGTCGCGATGATCACACCCGTGGGCACCCCAGTGAGCCAGGCGCCGCTCGCCCCGTTCGTCGGGCTCGCCACCCTCTGGGTGCAGATCACCGGGACGTGGTGCAACCTCGCGTGCCGCCACTGCATCAACGCGAGCGGCCCCGACTCGCCCTGGCTCAAGCCGCTGGACGTGGCCACCATCGCGCGCGCGATCCGCGACGCGGAGGCGGCGGGAGTGAAGGAGATCTACTTCACGGGCGGCGAGCCGTTCCTGCACGGCGAGATCCTCCCCCTGCTCGAGCTGGCGCTCGGCGCCGCGCCCACCACCGTCCTCACCAACGGGACGTTGATCGGGCCGGAGATGGCCGACGCCCTCGCCGCGCTGGCCGCGCGGGCGCCCTACTCGCTCGAGCTGCGCGTGAGCCTCGACGATACGGATGAGGAGAAGAACGATCGGATCCGCGGCGAGGGCGCGTGGGCGAAGGCGGTGGAGGCGGTCCGGCTCCTGCGCGTGCGGGGTCTGCTGCCCATCGTGACCGCGACCGAGATCACGCGCGACGAGCACGCGGCGGGATCCGGCATGTACGAGCGGTTCCGGGACTTCCTGCACGCGCAGGGGGTGGCGCGGCCCCGGGTGAAGATCATGCCGGTGTTCGGGCTCGGCCGCCAGCCCGCGGGCGCGGTGGAGCCGCTCACCGAGGAGGATCTGGAGGGCTTCGACCGCTCGGTGCTGCAGTGCGCGGACGCCCGCGTGGTGGCGGCGGGCGGGGTCTACGCCTGCCCGATCCTGGCCGGGCTCGAGGGGGCGCGCCTCTCCACCGGGAGCCTCGAGGAGTCGTTCCGGCCCACGCCCCTCTACCACCCGGCGTGCGTGACGTGCCGCCAGACGGGGATGACGTGTCGGAACAGCTAGGCGAGTACCGGCGCATCGCGGTGTTCGGCGGGGTGTACAGCAACGCGCTCGCGCTCGAGGCGCTGCTCGCGGACGCCCGCACCCGCGACGTGGAAGCGGTGTTCTGCCTGGGCGACATGGGCGGGTTCGGCCCGCACCCCGATCGGGTGTTCCCGCGGCTGCGCGAGCACGGAGTCCTGGCGATCCAGGGCAACTACGACGAATCGCTCGCCTCCGGCCGCACCGACTGCGGCTGCGGCTACACCGACCCGCGCGACAACCACTACGCGGCGATCAGCTACCGCTACACGTTCGAGCACACCTCGACCGAGAACAAGACGTGGCTCGGCGCGCTCCCGCGTCACCGGCGGCTCAAGCTGGGCCCGCATCGCGTGCTGATGTGTCACGGCTCGCCGCGGGTGGTGAACGAGTTCCTGTGGGAGTCGGCCACCCCGAACGGCCTCCTGCGGCACCTGATGGACCGCGCGGAGGCCGACGTGATGCTGTGCACGCACACCGGGATGAAGTGGCACCGCGCGCTGCCCGACGCCCGCCACGCGGTGAACGTGGGGGTGATCGGGCGGCCCGAGAACGACGGCCGCACCAATGTCTGGTACACGGTGCTGACCGCGGGGCCCGATCTCCAGGTGGAGTTCGTGCCGCTCGCCTACGATCACGAGACGCTGGCCCGCGAGATGGACCGGGAAGGGCTGCCCCCCGAGTTCGCGGAGACGATTCGCACCGGGTGGTGGACGACCTGCCTCGAGAACCTGCCCGCCCGCGAGCGCGCCCGGGGCAAGTACTGAGCAGGCGGGTGCTGGTCGTCACGCTCCTCGCCCTCGCGCTGGCGGTGATCCTCGTCCGCGTCCTCGGGCTCACCGACCTGGTCCGGCTGGAGAACCTGGGCCGGCTGCGCGCGCGGATCGACGACCTCGGGGCGTGGGCGCCGGTGGTCTTCATCGTGGGCTACGTGATCGCGGTGGTGGCCTTCGTCCCCGCCCTGCCGCTCACCATCCTGGCCGGCCTGGCCTTCGGGACGGCCTGGGGCACGGTCTACGTGGCGATCGCGGCCACCACCGGCGCGTGCCTGTCCTTCCTGATCGCCCGCTACGCGGCCCGCGCGGCGGTGGCGCGCTGGATGGCCGGCTATCCCGCGCTCGAGCGGATGGACCGCGCGGTCGCTCGCCACGGCTTCCGCATCGTGATGATCACGCGGCTGGTGCCGATCTTCCCGTTCAACCTGCAGAACTACGCCTACGGTCTCACCTCGATCGGCTTCGGCGCGTACGCGGTGACCTCGTTCCTCTGCATGCTGCCGGGCACGCTGGCCTTCACCGCGGCGGCGGGGGCGGTGGTGGCGGGCGCCTGGGACGCGCGGCGCATGCTGCTCCTGCTGGCCCTGGCCGGGGTGCTGCTCGTCGCGCTCTCGCTCCTGCCCCGCTGGCTGCGCGGGCGCAGCGCCGCGCTCGACGACCTGCTGCACACGCGATGACGGCCTCGCGCGCCGGCCTCGCGGGCCTGGGGGGAGCGCTGCTCGCGCTGCTGCTCACCGCCGGCGCGGGCCGCGCGGCCGAGCCGCTCCGGCTCGGCGACTTCGCCCCGCCGACGGACCCGACCGCCCCGCCGGCGGGCTGGGAGCCGCTCACCTTCCCGCGGGTGGCGCGCCACACCCGGTACGCGGTGGTGCTCGACGGCGAGCGGTGGGTCCTGCGCGCGGAGAGCGACGCGGCGGCCTCCGGGCTCTACCACCCGCTCGACCTCGACCCCAAGGTCTACCGCGTGCTCTCCTGGCGCTGGAAGGTGGACCACGTGCTGGCGAAGTCCGACCCGCGCCGCAAGGAGGGCGACGACTACGCCGCGCGCGTCTACGTGGCCTTCCGCTACGATCCGGCCACCGCCTCGGTGTGGGAGCGCTCACGCTTCGGCGCGTACCGGCTCTTCTACGGCCGCTACCCGCCCGGGCTCGCGCTCAACTACGTGTGGGAGAGCCGGTTGCCGGTGGGCACCGTGCTCGCCAACGCCTACACCGCGCGGGCCCGGATGGTGGTGGCGCGCAGCGGGTCCGCGGAGGCGGGGCGCTGGGTGACCGAGACCCGGGATGTCTATGAAGACTTCCGACGGATCGTCGGCGGCGAGCCGCCCCGCATCGTGGGCATCGCGGTGATGACGGATACCGACGACACCGGCGAGCGGGCCGTCGCCTACTACGACGCGCTCACGATCGGGCCGGGCCGGTGAGGCTCGCGATCGTCATTCCGGCGCTGAACGAGGCGGCGAACCTCGCGCGCCTCCTCCCGGATCTCGCGCGCGACTGCCCGGGCGCGGAGATCGTGGTGGTGGACGGCGGCAGCCGCGACGACACCGCGGCGGTGGTGGCGCGCGCGCCGGGCGGCCGCCTCCTCGCGAGCGCCCGCGGCCGGGCCCTCCAGATGAATCACGGGGCGCGGGAGGCGGGCGGCGACACGCTGCTGTTCCTGCACGCCGACACGCGCCTGCCCGGCGGGGCGGCGGAGGCCATCGAGGCCGCGCTCGCCGAGCCCGGGGTGGCGGGCGGCCGCTTCGACGTGCGCTTCGACAACGAGGGCGCCCTCTTCCGCGTGATCGCCTGGTTCATGAACGCGCGCTCCCGGGCCTCCGGCATCTGCACCGGGGATCAGGCGATCTTCGTGCGCCGCGCCGACTTCGAGGCGGTCGGCGGCTACCCCGAGATCCCGC
>CAMLFJ010000345.1 GCA_946479205.1 uncultured bacterium
TGCTCGATCTGCAGCCGGAGCCGCGTCGCGTCCTCCTTGAGCCGGGCGGCTTCGTCCTTGAGGCGTGCGGTCTCGGCTTCCCGCGCGAGCAGGTCGGCGAGCAGCCCCTGCCACGCGCGCGCTTCGGCCTCCCAGCGGCTCTCCGGGTACTCGGTCAGGAGGCGCGAGAACGCGCGGTGCGCGGCCCGGTAGTTGCGAAGGCCGCCGGCCGGGTCCGCCTGCAGGCGCCCGAGGCCGTAGAGCGCGCCGGCGCCCGCCGGATCGCCCGGATGCTCGCTCAGCGCTCGCTCGTATACGACGAGGGCGGCGCGCGCCTGGCCGCTCCGCGCGAGGTCGTCGGCGCGGGCGACGAGCTGCGTGGCGGGGAGCGCGGCGCCTGGATCGCGCGGGTCCGCGGTGGTGCTCCAGGGGGCCGGCCGGGTCGTGCTGCAGGCGGAGAGTGCCAGCAGCAGGAGGGGCGCGATGAAGCGGAGGCGCGGCCCGCGCCGGCTCACGCGGCGACCTGCGCGATCGCGGCCGCGGGGGCCTTCGGGATCGTCACCGTGAAGCAGGTGCCCTTGCCGAGCTCCGACCGCACGCCCACCGTACCGCCGTGCGCCTCGACGAGGCCCTTCACCACCGCGAGGCCGAGGCCGGCACCCTGGCGCGAGCCGTGGGCCTGGCGGTAAGGCTCGAAGATCCAGGGTAGCGCGTCGGCGGGAATGCCGACCCCGGTGTCCTCGATGGCGAGCTCGAGCCGGTCCGGGAGCTCGGTCAGGCGCGCGCGCACCGCCCCGCCGGCCGCGGTGAAGTGCAGCGCGTTGCCGAGGAGGTTCACCACCACGCGCGCCAGGCTTCCCTCGTCCCCCAGCACCGTGAAGGCGTGGCCCTCGGCGGCGAGGTCCACCCGGATCCGCTTCTCCTCGGAGAGCGGCCGGAGCTCGTCCAGCGCGCGGCCGGCCACCCTGAGGAGGTCGGTCGGCTTGCGGTCCAGCGGCATCGCGTTCGCGCGCAGCCGCGTGAAGTCGAGGATCTGGTTGATCATCGTCATCATGCGGGAGGCGCTCGTGTCGATGAGGTACGCGAAGCGCGCCTGCTTGTGGTCGCCCGCAGTCTGGGCGCGCTCCAGCAGCGACTCGGCGCTCAGACGGATGGCGGCCAGCGGGTTTCGCAGATCGTGCGAGATGTGCGAGAAGAACTCCTCCTTGACGCGGTCCATCTCGCGCAGCCGCTCGGCCATCTGGTTGAAGGCGCGGCCGAGCTCGCTGATCTCGTCGCGCCCCTCGACCGGGAGGGACCCGGTCCACGTCCCCGCCGCGAGCGACGTGGTGGCCGCGGACAGGCGGCCGAGCGATCGCGCCATCTGGAAGGCGAGGAGCGCGCTGGCCGCCAGCGCCAGGAGCACGCTCGCGGCCAGCGCGGTGGTCACCGCGCGCCACGTGCGCGCCTCGAGCGCGCGGGCTCGGGCCTGATTGGCGGCCAGTCCCGCCTCGGTCGCGGCGGTCACGTCGGTGAGCGCGGCCTCGACGCGCTCGGCCGCCTCGCGCGCCGGACCCTCCGCGACCCGCAGCGCGGCCCGGGTCTGGCCGAGCGCGACCAGGCGGCGCTCCTCCTCGACGTGGCCGCGGTAGGTCGCGAAGGCCTCGAGAGCTCCCGCGTGCGCGGTCCGCTCCTCGGCGCGCTCCAGGTAGGAGCCGAGCTTCTCCAGATCTCGGGTCACCCGGGCGGCGCGGTCGCTCCACATCGCGGCGTAGTCGCGGTCCTGGAGCACGAGGGCCCGGGCCTCCAGGCGCACCAGCCCATGCACCGCCTCGCGCAGCGCGCCCTGCAGGCGCAGCGAGGGCACCGCGCGGGTGGCGATCTCCTGGTTGGCGGTGACGAGCCGCTTGACGGTGAGCAGGCTCCACACCACCGTGCCGCAGAGGACCAGGATGACGAGGGCCGAGACGAGGAAGATCTTGCTGGCGAGGCGCATCGAGGACCCTAGGGCGTGGCGGAGAGGAGCACGCGCACCATCTTCCGGACGATGCGCATCGCGAATGGCTTTTCCAGGATCGGATCGGTGGTCCCGCGCAGGAACTCGGCGTGCTCCGCGGGGTTGCCGGTCATGAAGATCACGCGAGGCAGCTTCGTGGCGAATCGGACCGGGAAGTGATGGCGGGTCTGGAGCGTCTCGTAGAGGGAGGGGCCGTCCACGTGCGGCATGTGCAGGTCGCTCAGCACCAGGTCGTAGGGGTGCAGCGCGAGCAGCGCCAGGGCTTCGCCACCGTCCCGGGCCCCGTCCACGGTGTGGCCGTCGGCACCCAGCGTGGTGGCCAGGAGGTCCCGGATCTGGTCGTCGTCATCGACGACGAGGATGCGCCTGGACGAGGGATCGACGGGCATGCCCGAGAGCAGTGCACCGACGGTGCCATGACCTGGGGCGTGTAAGCACGGGACCTTACAAGGCTAGCGTTCTTACCGAGTTACGAAACGCGCCCTCCGCCTGACAAGCCCTGTCAGGTCAGGGCCTCGACCCGGTAGCGGGCGAAGAGGAGGTCGCGCTCGTGCTGGGGGACGGGATAGGGCGCGTAGCCGGTGGCGGTCCGCACCCGGGCCAGGGCCCGGGCCTCGTGCCGGAAGAAGCGCCCGACCGCCCGGAGGGCCCGGTGGGTCTCCTCGCGCCGGGCCCGGGCGCCGGCGTGATCCACCAGGCGGAGGGCGAGCGCTTCCAGCACCTCGCGTGAGGTCCCGCGCAGCAGGGCGCTCCACGCCTCCGCGCTGCCGGCGGCCAGGCGCCGGAACCCGCGGACGTGGGAGTGCCGGGCCGCGCCCAGGCGGCGGCAGCGATGGCGCGGCACCGGGTGGCCGACGTAGCGCAGCAGGTCCATGAGGCGGAAGAAGGCCTCGCCGGTCACCTCGCGGGAGCGGAAGGCGCCGTGGAACGTGAAGGCCGGGAAGGCCTCGGGGGTGGTGGTCAGGCAGAAGTACGTCTCGCCGCCGTCGGTCGCGACGCCCACGTAGGGGTACAGGAACGGGAAGGCGCTCGCCACGTTCTGCGGTGGCCGCAGCGTCTGGATGAGGCGGATCTCGGTGAGCGCGGCGGCCAGCGGCGACTCGCACACCTCCCAGGTGATCCGCGCCGCCGCCTTCACGAGCGCGCGGCGCTTGCGCTCCTTCTTCCGTCGCCCGCTGAGGCGATACTGTCCGAGGCGCCGGCGCAGGTTCGCGGCCTTCCCGACGTAGAACAGCACTCCGTCGGCATCGTGGAAGCGGTAGACCCCGGGCACGGCGGGCACCTCGTCGAGGAACCCGGCGCCGAACTTCCGGTCGAAGAGTCGCACGCGCCTATCCTCGCAGGCCGCGCCGCGCCCCGGCAGCTTTTTCGCGTGAGCCCTTTCGCATAAGATCGGAGCCGTGTCCGTGACCGTGCGCTTCGTCGGCTCCGGCGATTCCTTCGGCAGCGGGGGCCGCTTCCAGACCTGCATCCTGGTGGACGGGCCGGGCTCCCGCTTCGCGGTCGACTTCGGCGCGTCGTCGCTCATCGCGCTGGCCCAGCAGGGGATCGAGCACAACTCGATCGACGCGATCGTGCTCACGCATCTGCA
This sequence comes from uncultured bacterium, assembly GCA_946479205.1. The sequence continues at coordinate 3,567 of CAMLFJ010000345.1, forward strand.
CGGCGATCACGCGGCGGGGGTGCCGTTCCTGCTCGTCGACGCGATGCTGGCGGCCCGGCGCACGCGCCCGCTCACCATCGCGGGCCCGCGCGAGCTCCGCGCGCGCATGGACGCCATCCGCGAGGCGCTCTTCCCCGGCTCGCACGCGATGACGCCCCGGTTCCCGCTCGACTGGATCGAGATGGAGCCGGGCCGTCCCCATCCGGTCCTCGATCTCGTCGTCACCCCCGAGCGCGCCCGTCACACGCGGGAGACCAACCCCACCGCGCTCCGCATCCAGGTCGGCGACAAGACCATGTGCTACACCGGCGACACCGAATGGACCGACGAGGTCGCCCGCGCCGCGCGGGACACGGATCTGCTGATCGCCGAATCCTACTTCTACGACAAGCCGGTGAAGTGGCACCTGAACTATCCCGACATCGTGGCCCACGCCGGCCGGGTGGGGGCCCGGCGGCTGATCCTCACCCACATGAGCCGCGAGATGCTCGCGCGCGCCGACTCGGTGCCCGAGGAGTGCGCCTACGACGGCCTGGTGATCAGCCTCTAGCCACGCCCGCCGGCCCGTGGCGCCGGCGGCGGGCCAGCCGCACCAGGACGATCGCGGCCGGGCCGGCCACGGTGAGCACCGCGAAGGCGGCGAGGGCCACGCCCCAGCCGTGGCGCTCGAGCAGCGCGCGCGCCGGCTCGCCGAGCGCGTGGCCCAGGGCGACGAAGCCGCCGGCCCAGACCACCCCCCCGATCAGCTCGAAGAGGAGGAAGCGCGGGTACGAGACGGCCCCGTCGCCGGCCATCGGCGCCGCGAAGAGCCGCACCCCCGCCACGAAGCGCCCGATCACGATGGCCAGCGCCCCGAAGCGGTCGAAGCGGGAGCGGGCCCGCGCCTCGCAGCGGCCGGAGGCGAGCGAGAGCTTGCAGTAGAGCGCGGTCAGCCGGTCGGCCGCGC
>CAMLFJ010000346.1 GCA_946479205.1 uncultured bacterium
ATCGCGGCCTTCTGCTCGTCGGACACGCGCCGGTGTGAGGTGCGCGCGGGATAGGTCCAGGTGGTGGCCACGTCGCCGAAGCTCGGCGCGAACTCGAGCAGGCGGGCGCGCGACATGAAGCGCTCCACCGCGGGCGCGCCGCCCCGCAGGTCGAAGGAGACCATGGCCCCGGAGAGGCTCGGCATCAGGCGCGCGGCGAGCGCGTGCTGCGGGTGCGAGGCCAGGCCCGGGTAGTACACGCGCGACACCGCGGGCAGACGCTCGAGACCCTGGGCCAGGGCCAGCGCGGTGGCGCTCTGCCGCTCCATGCGCACCGCGAGGGTGCGGGCGCCGCGGGTCGCGAGCCACGCGTCGAACGGGCCCAGGTTGGTGCCCGCGCGGATCATCGCGTTGCGGATGCGGGCCATCGGCTCGGCCCGGCCGGCCACGAGCCCGCCGGTCACGTCCCCGTGGCCGGAGATGAACTTGGTCAGGCTGTGCATCACCATCGTCGCGCCGTGCTCGAGCGGGCGGAAGACCGCGGGCGACGCCATGGACGCGTCCACGATCAGGTCGACCCCGCGGCGCGCCAGCTCGGGCGCGAGCGCGGGGACGTCCACCAGCCGCAGCAGCGGATTCGAGATTGCCTCCACGAAGACCGCGCGGGTGGTCGGCCGCAGCGCCTTCACGATCGCGCCGGTATCGGTCGCGTCCACGAAATCGGTCTCGATGCCGAGCCGGCGCCCTTCGTCCCCGAGGAACGCGGCGGTCGAGCCGTAGAGATCGCGCGCGGAGACCAGGTGATCGCCGGCGGCGAACAACCCGAACAGCAGCGCGGTGGTGGCGCCCATGCCCGAGGCGCACGCCACCGCCGCCTCCGCGCCTTCCAGCGCCGCCACCAGGTCCTCGAGCATGGCGTGGTTGCCGGTGCCGTAGCGGCCGTAGACGAAGCCCGGCTTCTTGCTCTCCCAGACCGACTCGACGGTGTCCATGTCCTCGAACACGTACACATTGGTCTGGTAGATGGGCGGGGTCAGGGGCCGGCTGGCCGAGGGTACATCCCGCCCTCCGCGGGCCGCGAGCGTACGGAAGTCCACGAGGTCCTCCTAGACCAGCGGCACCGCCGGGGCGGCCACGAGGCCGACCGGCTCCGGCTGGCGCTGCACGTCACGGATGATCTCGGCGAGGCGCTTGATGCCCTCGTCGATCTGGGCCAGCGGCAGCGCCGAGAAGGACAGGCGCAGCGTCCGCTCACCGCCCCCGTCCACGTAGAACGCGTTCCCGGGCGTGAAGATCACCCCGCGCGCCGCGGCGCGCTCGAGGAGCGGGGCGGCGTCCAGCCCCGCGGGCAGCGTCAGTAGCAACGAGAAGCCGCCCTCGTTCTCGGTCCACGTCACCCCGGCGGGCATGCGCTTGCCGAGCGAGCCGAGCAACGCGGCGCGGCGCCGGCCGTACTCGCGCAGGACCCGCGCCTGGTGGCGGTCGAGCAGCCGCTGGCGGCAGAAGTGGTAGACCGCGGCCTGGATGAGGGGGCTCGTGTGGATGTCGGCCAGGTCCTTGGCGACCTCCAGCCGGTCGATCAGCTCCGGAGCGGCCACGATCCAGCCGAGGCGCAGCCCGGGGAACAGGATCTTGGAGAACGTCCCGATATAGATGACGAGCCCCGACACGTCGAGCGCCTTCAGCGGCGCCGGCGGCTGGGGACCGAAGAACAGGCTCCCGTCGAAGCCATCCTCCATGATCGGCAGCCGGTGCCGCGCCGCCACCTCCAGCAACCGCTTGCGCGCGTCGGGCCGCATCGTGAGCCCGGTGGGATTGTGGGCGCTGGGCTGGCAGTAGAGCAGCTTCGGCGACTGCCGCTCCAGCACCCGGTCGAGATGCTCGGGATCGAGCCCGCCATCCCGCATCGGCACCGGCAGGAGCTGAGCCCCGAACGCCCGGAACACCTGCATCGCGCGCGGATACGACGGCTCCTCGATCGCCACGAAGTCGCCCGGATCGAGCAGCGTCCGCGCGACCAGATCGAAGCCCTGCTGCGAGCCGTTGACGATCAGGATCTCCTCGGGGCGTACCTCGAGCCCGAAGCGCAGGAGGTAGCCGGCCAGGAACTCCCGGAGCGGCGGATAGCCGCGCCCCGGGTAGTACTGAAGGAGCTCCCGCCCCTCCTCACGGATCACCCGGTTGAGCACGCGCCGGAACGCGTCGGTCGGGAAGAGCCCGCTGTCGGGCATCCCACCAGCGAACGAGATGGCGCCCGGCCCGGGCTGCGGCACCTGGCTGTAGCCGCGGCGCCGACGGGTGTCCGCCGCGATGACCTGGGCTCCCTTGGAGAGGAATGGGGTCCAGTCGAGCCGCGGCGTCGCCGGCCGGGAGATGCTGGCGGTGGCGGGTACGCGATCGGCGACGAACGTGCCCTGCCCGACGTGGGCCCGGGCCCAGCCGCCCGCCACCAGCTCATCGTAGGCCAGCGCCACGGTCGTGCGGTTGACCCCGAGCTCCCGGGCCAGCTCACGGCTAGCGGGCAGCTTCATCCCCGCCGCGAGCAACCCCTGGCTGATCAGCCGCTCGAAGTGGAGCTGGATCTGGCGGGACAGCGACGTCCGGCCCGCCCCCCCGTTCCCCCGGTCCAGTTGAATTCTCATGGCCCCGACATGGTCCATTATGTTGTTATTCGAATCACTGTAAACGTCCAATTGGATGATTCCAAGATCATCCAATCCGGGCGAGGCAGTGCAGTGATATCATGGCGCCCCCAGGGTCCCTGGGACTCCCATCGGGGTGCGACAGGGCCGGAGACCGACCGCTCATCGAGGATTGACCGATGCCGGGTGTGGTGGTGCTGGAGTCGATGTGGAACAAGAAGGGCCGTCTGCTGGAGGACGAGCCCTCGGTGCTCCCCTATCTCAAGGCCATCAAGCAGTCGCTGGCCTGGGAGGGCATCCGGGTCAACCTGGTCTACCGTCGCTTCTACTCGAGCTACGACCTGGGCCTGCTCCTCGAGGAAGTCCGGCGGCGGCGCCGGTCCTTCCAGGTCTGCTACATCGCCTCGCACGGTCAGCGGCGCAAGCTGGTCGGCATCGGCGACAAGGTGATCCGGCTCGAGACCCTGGTGGACCACTGCCGGCCGAGCACGGGCACCGGGTACATCTTCGGCGCCTGCGACTTCGTCACCCCGGACACCGCGAAGAACTTCCTGCTCTCCACCGGGGCCCGCTTCGTGGCGGGGTACCAGAAGGCGATCCCCTGGACCGAATCGATGCTGGTGGACTGCCTGTTCCTGTCCTACCTGCTCGGCGGCACCATGAAGTGGGTGCGCACCAAGCACGGCGAGCGCATGCCCCCGCTGCGCGCCCTCGAGGACTTCGAGATCACCCGCTCCGAGAACCCGCAGAAGGTGGCCGGCCAGCTCTACCGTGACTTTCCCCTGGCCCACGACATCACCTTCTCGTGCTTCACGCTCGATCGCGGGCAGGGCCGCAAGCCCGCGATGGAGAACTCCTTCGACATCTTCCGCCGGAACGTGGACCGCGCCCGCCGCGTGGTCCGCGATCTGTGAGAGGAGCGCACCATGAGCGCCGGCGAAGCCCCCATCAAGCAGGCCGTGAAGTGGATCGACGAGCATCTCCACGACAACCCCCAGGCCGATCGCACGAAGCTGATCGACGAGGCGGGCCGGCGCTTCGATCTGACGCCGCTCGACTCGGAGTTCCTGGTCCGCCAGCTGTCCCAGCGCAAGTCGTCCTGAGCCGCCGTCGCGCGTGAGCGAGGAGCAGAAGGCCCAGGTGCGGGCGCAGTTCGGGCCGAGCGCCGCGGCCTACGTGGCGAGCGCCGGCCACGCGGCCGGGCCGGACCTCGAGCAGCTCCTCGCCTGGGGTCGAGCGCGCGGCGCCAAGCGGGTGCTCGACCTCGCCACCGGCGGCGGCCACACCGCGCTCGCGTTCTCCCGCTTCACCGCGAGCGTGGTCGCGGTGGACCTCACCCTGCCCATGCTGCGCGCCGCCCGCGAGTTCACCACCGCGCAGGCGGCGGGCCCCATCCGCTTCCTCGGCGCGGACGCGGAGGCCCTGCCCTTCCGGGGGGGCGCGTTCGGAACCGTGACGTGCCGCATCGCGGCCCACCACTTCCCGGCGCTGCTGCCCGTGCTGCGCGAGGTGGCGCGCGTGCTGCGGGCGGGCGGCTCGTTCCTCGTGCAGGACATCCTGGGTCACGACGACGCGGACGCCGCCGCCTTCATCACCGAGGTGGAGCGGCGGCGTGATCCGAGCCACGTGCGCGCGTTCCGTCAGCTGGAGTGGACCGCGTTCCTGCGCGCGGCCGGTCTCACCGTGATGGACGAGGCGGTGATGAGCCGGCGGCGGCGGTGGGACGACTGGACGGGCCGCATGCGGATGACCGACGAGGCCCGGACCGATCTGGAGCGCTTCGTGCTTGCCGCGCCCGCCCGCTGCCGGGACGCCTTCGAGTTCGCCGTCGAGGGGGGCCGCGTCGTCTCGTTCAGCGACCGGATGCTGCTCCTGCGGGCCGACCGGGA
>CAMLFJ010000347.1 GCA_946479205.1 uncultured bacterium
GTCCCAGATCGAGCATGGCGGTGTCCTCCCGGTCGGGACTGTAGCCGCGCCCCGTTGCGCGGTCAAGCGCGCCCCGCCCCCCGCCGCGGCGACATGGTACTGTGCTCGCCATGCGCCGGGTCCTGGTGACGGGGATGAGCGGTCTCATCGGCACCGCGGTGCGCGCCCGCCTCGAGGGGCGCTGGGCGCTGCGGGCGCTCAACCGCCGCCCGGTCGCGGGGGTGGAGACGCACCAGGCCGACATCGGCGACCTGGAGGCCATCGCGCCCGCCTTCCGCGACGTGGACGCGGTCGTGCACCTGGCCGCCAACGTGGCCAACGTCGAGGGCACCCCGGGCTGGGAGGCGGTGCTGCGCGACAACGTGGTCGGCACCTACAACGTCTTCGAGGCGGCGCGCCGGGCTTCCGTGAAGCGGGTGATCTACGCGAGCAGCGGCGCCACCGTGAGCCGCATCGAGACCGACGCGCCCTACGCGGCGCTGGCCGCGGGCCGCTACGACGAGGTGGCCGAGTGGCCCATGCTCACCCACGAGTCGCCGCTGCGTCCGAACGGTCTCTACGGCTGCAGCAAGGTCTGGGGCGAGGCGCTCGCCCGCCACTTCGCCGACACCACCGCGATGTCCATGATCTGCCTGCGCATCGGCCACGTGAGCGCGGGGGACCGGCCGGTGAAGCCGCGCGAGTTCGCGGTCTGGTGCAGTCGGCGCGACATCGCTCAGGCGATCGAGCGCGCGCTGGCCGCGCCGGACCGCCTGCGCTTCGACGTGTTCTTCATCACCTCGGAGAACAAGTGGGGCTACCGCGACATCGAGCACGCCCGCGCGGTGCTGGGCTACGTCCCCGAGGACCGCGCCGAGGACCACCGCTAGCGGCTTGGCGAGCTGCAGCCGGAGGCGAGGCGAGCGGATATGAGGATGCTTTGAAGCTTCTCTCCTGGAACATCAACGGGCTGCGCTCCATGTGGAAGAAGGGCCTACTCGACGTCCTGGGAGCGGAGGCCGCCGACGTGGTCTGCCTCCAGGAGACCAAGCTGCAGGCGGAGCAGGTGACCGACGAGATGCGGGCGCCGCTCGGCTACCGGAGCTACTGGAGCTTCGCCGAGCGAAAGGGCTACAGCGGCGCGGCCACCTATCTCAGGGCCGAGCCCCTCGCGGCGGGCGCGCGGAGCGACTCGCCGGTGCTCGACGTCGAGGGACGGCTGGTCCACACCGAGCTGCCCGACTTCCATCTCTTCAACGTCTACTTCCCGAACGGGGGCATGGGCCCCGAGCGGGTGCAGCACAAGCTCGCCTTCTACGAAGCTTTCCTCACGCTCACCGAGTCCCTGCGCAAGCGGGGCAAGGGGGTCGTGGTGTGCGGCGACGTCAACACCGCGCACACCGAGCTGGACCTGGCGCGCCCCCGGGAGAACGAGCGGACCTCGGGGTTCCTGCCCGCCGAGCGAGAATGGGTGAGCCGCTTCATCGCGGCCGGCTATCACGACACGTTCCGGCTCTTCACCCCCGACCCGGGCCACTACACCTGGTGGGACCTCAAGACCGGATCGCGCGCCCGCAATCTCGGCTGGCGCATCGACTACTTCTTCGTCTCCGACGAGCTGCGCGCCCGGGTGCGGAGCGCCGCGATCCTCCCGCAGGTGGTGGGGTCCGACCACTGCCCGATCACCCTGACCCTGGAGTAATCCCGGAGGGTGGTGGTATTCTGGCCGCCGTGACGCAGACCACGGACCTGGCGATCATCGGCGGCGGCATCGTGGGCCTGGGCACCGCCCTGGCCATCACCGAGGCCCATCCGCGCCTCGAGGTCGTCCTGCTCGACAAGGAGCCCCAGCTCGGGTCGCACCAGACCGGCCACAACAGCGGCGTCATCCACTCCGGCATCTACTACAAGCCCGGCTCGCTCAAGGCGCGGCTCTGCGTGGACGGGGCGCGGCGCATGAAGGAGTTCTGCGACACCCACGGCATCAAGTGGGAGGGCTGCGGCAAGATCATCGTGGCCACCGACGCCGACGAGCTGCCGCGCTTGCAGACCATCTTCGAGCGCGGCCAGGCCAACGGCCTCGCCGGCATCAAGATGCTCGCGGCCGAGGACGTGCGCGCGTACGAGCCGAACTGCCGGGCGGTGCGCGCGATCCACGTGCCCGAGACCGGGATCGTGGACTACATGCAGGTGGTCGCGAAGATGGCCGAGCTGCTCCAGCAGCGCGGGGTTCGTATCCTCACCGGCGCCGGGGTCAGCGCGATCCGGCGCCGGGGGAGCGCGCTCGTGCTCGAGACCGCGAAGGGCGCGGTGGAGGCGAAGCACCTCGTCAACTGCGCGGGGCTGCACTCCGACCGGGTGGCCGCCATGATGGGCGTGACGCCGGAGGTGCGGATCATCCCGTTCCGCGGCGAGTACTACATGCTGCGCCCGGAGCGCCGCTCGATCGTGCGCGGGCTGATCTACCCGGTCCCGGACCCCGAGTTCCCGTTCCTGGGGGTCCACTTCACCCGCACCATCCACGGCGACGTGGAGGCGGGGCCGAACGCGGTGCTCGCCTTCGCCCGTGAGGGCTACACCCTCGGCACGGTGCGGCCGGGAGAATTCCTGGGCACGCTCGGCTACGCGGGATTCTGGCACATGGCGCGCAAGTACTGGCGGGTCGGCGCCTTCGAGATGTACCGCTCGGCCAGCAAGGCGGCCTTCGTGCGCTCGCTGCAGAAGCTGGTGCCGGACATCGCGGCGTCCGATCTCGAGCGGGGCGGGGCGGGGGTGCGCGCGCAGGCGGTGGCCCCGGACGGCTCGCTGATCGACGACTTCAAGATCAGCGTGACCGCGGGCGCGGTGCACGTGGTGAACGCGCCCTCCCCGGGCGCCACCGCGTCCCTGGCCATCGGGCGCCACGTCGCGGGCGTCGCGGCCGAGACGTTCGGTCTCGTCGCCGCGTCCTGAGCGGCGGCTCCCCTACTTCTTCCCGTCCTCGCGCAAGCGATCTTCCGCGGCGACCAGCTGGGCGGCCAGGTCGCGGATCAGCGCGATGGCGAGCGCCGGATTCGCCCGTACGAGGTGATCGAGCCGGTTGGCGGGAATGACCATGAGCGTGACCGCGTCGGCGGCGATCGCGGTGGCCGAGCGCGGGGCGTTCCGGAAGAGCGCGATCTGTCCGAGCAGCTCGCCCTTGGCGAGGGTCCTCAGCAGGCGCTCCTCGCCGCCGATCTGCTTGCGGATCTCCACCCGGCCCATGTGCACCATGAACGCCTCGCCCTTGGCGTCGTCGCCCTCGCGAAAGATGACGTCGCCGGGCTGGAACGTCCTCGTTGGTACTTCCCCGATCGGGCGGCTCATGGCTCCTGTCTCGGTGTAGAATGGCCCGCAGTGGGCCTATGATACTGCGTTCAGCGCTGTTCGGGGCGGCCGTCGTCATGGCCTTCGCGTCGTTCCCCACCGCCGCCTCCGCCCAGAAGCCGATCACGGTCCAGGAGGCTCTCCAGCGCGCCAAGCCGGCGGTGGTGCTGGTGGTGGCCGAGGTGGCCTCCGAGGTCTCCCTCGACTGCGGATTCGGCTCCGGGCCCCAGAAGATCACCCCGCCCGTCTTCCGGGAGACCGGCACCGGCTGGTTCGTGGACGAGACCGGCTGGCTGATCACCAACGGGCACGTGGTGCAGCCGGCCCATGAGCCACCCCGCTGGCTGGCCAACCAGCAGGCCCAGCGGGCGGTGACGACGGCCTGCCTCCCCCAGATGCTCAAGAAGATGGGGCTGCAGCAGGGGGATGCGCCGGACCGCGAGGAGGCGGCCAAGCGCAAGCTGCTCGACACCGTGCTGCCCTCCACCAAGGTCAACCTCCAGCCCCAGATCTTCGTGGTCACGGCCAAGGGCCGGCTCAAGGCCGAGGTCAAGAAGTACAGCCCGCCGGTGAGCGAGATGTCGGCCAAGGACCTGGCCCTCCTGAAGGTCGACGGGGAATCCTTCCCGGTGCTGCCCCTGGCCGATTCCCGCAGCGTCCAGGTCGGCGACCCGGTGCACATCCTGGGCTTCCCAGGGGTGGTGCTCACCCACGAGCTGCTCAGCAAATCCACCATGGTGGACTCCGTCGTGACCAACGGGGCGGTGTCCGCCATCCAGGCGGACGCGAGCAACAATCCCCTCATCCAGACCGACGCCTCGGCGGCATGGGGGAACTCGGGCGGGCCCACGGTGGACGATCGGGGCAAGGTAGTGGGGGTGCTCACCTTCGTGTCGCTGGCGCCGGGCGCGGAAGGCGCCATCGTCCAGGGCTTCAACTTCGTCATCCCGTCGGCGGCGGTCACCGACTTCCTGCGCGGCACCCCGGCGCGAGTCAACGGGCCCAGCAAGTTCAACGACGTCTGGTGGGCGGGGCTCACCGCCTTCTACGCGGAGGACTACCCGGGGGCGCTGCGCCGCTTCGAGGAGGCCGACAAGCTCCACGCGAACCTGCCGGACGTGCGGCGCAAGCTGGTGGAGGCGCGCGAGTACGTGAAGAACCCGCCGCCCAAGCCCTTC
>CAMLFJ010000348.1 GCA_946479205.1 uncultured bacterium
GCGATCCGGGCGATCCCCTTCCGACGCTGTCGGCGTACGACCGGACCGAGCGCCGACGCCTCGACCGCGCCGAGACCGAGATGTATGCCCGGCAGGAGTCCGATGCGTTCTGGGACGCCGTCGACCCGTCGCTTCGGCCAGCACTGGCGCGTGCTGTTGAGCCACCTGATCCTGTTCGGCTTCGTCTACCCGTCCGAGCGGCGGCGGATCCCGGAGCCGCTCATGCGGCGCTGCCTCGAGATCCTCGAGCAGGAGATGCGCCAGGCCCCCGCGCGGCGGATCTGCCGGGGGCCGCTGACCTCGCGCGCCCAGTACCTCGTGGACGTGCAGCTGTGGGGCTACGAGGACGCGCGGCTCCTGCCCCACGGGAGCATGAGCGAGGAGGACGCCTCGATCTGGACGGCCGCGATCGACGAGGCGGCGAGCCGGCCGATCGGCGTGGACGCGCTGGCTGAGCCGCCGGCCGGCGGGCCCCCGGCCTAGGGCGCCCGCGATGCCCGCCTCTCCGCTGCGTCCCGCTTCTCTGCCCCCCGTTTCTATGCCCATAGTCGTGCCGCGCGTCCGTATCGGCGCCGGGCGGCGCCGGATCTGGCCGCTGGCCGCCGCCGGCGCGCTGTTGCTCGCCATGGTCGTGATGGGGCGCGCCATCGACGTGGGGCGGCACCTGGAGGCCGCGCAGGGCTGGACGGAAGCGCTCGGCGTCCTGGCCCCCGCCGCCTTCGTGCTCGTGTACGTGGCGGCCACCTTGATCGGCGTGCCCGGCATGCCGTTCACCCTGCTCTCGCCCTTTCTCTTCGGGATCGGGCCCGCGGTCGTGGTGATGGTGGTGGGCAGCGCGATCTCGGCCGCCCTCGGCTTCCTCATCGCCCGCTACCTCGCGCGCGACGCGCTGGCCGAACGGCTCGCGGGCACCGACGGCTTCGCGCGTCTCTCCGCCCTGGTGGAGGAGCACGACTGGGCGGTCATCCCGGTGCTGCGCATCGTGCCGATCGCGCCCTTCGCGGTCGTGAACTACGGTTTCGGCCTGACCGGTATCAGCTTCTGGCGCTACTTCGGCTGGTCGGAGCTGGCGATGGTGCCGATGAACGCGGTGCTCGTGGTCGGCGCCGGCCTCTTCGTGGACGCGGCGACCCGCGGCACCGCGTCCTGGCCGCTGCTCGGCGTGGCCGCCGCGGCCGCCCTCGTGCTGATCGGGGTCGCCGTCCTGGGCCGGAGGGCGCTCGCCCGTGGGTAACTTGGTGGAGTCGCTCTTCCTGCACCTGCAGGCCTGGGTCGACCGGTGGAGCCGGTGGATGCGCCTCGCGCCGGCCGCCGCCATCGAGCCGCGCCGCCGCTTCCTGATCGCTCAGATCGACGGCCTCTCGCGCAGCATCCTCGATCGCGCGCTGGCCGACGGGGGCATGCGCAACACGCGGCGGCTGCTCGTGACCGGGCAGCTCGAGCGCCGCGAGCTGTCGGTCGGACTGCCCTCGTCTACGCCCGCCTTCCAGGCGGCGATCATGTACGGCGTGCGGCCGGACATCCCGGGCTTTCACTTCTACGACAAGCGGGAGAAGCTCGAGCTGCACTTTCCCGAGCGCGGGGTGGCCGACCTGGTCGAGCGACGGCTCGCCGCCGATCGCGCCGGCATCCTGGAGAACGGGGCCTGCTACGGCTGCGTCTTCACGGGCGGCGCGCCCGACAGCCTGTGGACCTACGCGCGCCTCCGGCGCCTCACGCGCGCCGGCTCCGGCCTCCGGCGGACCGCACTGTCGCTGCTCCTGATCGGCTGGGTGGCGCTCAAGTGCGTCGGGCTCACGCTCGTCACGCTCGCGCGCTCGGCGGGGCGGATGACCGCCGCGCTGCCCGCCGGGCGCGCCCAGCTGCGCCGAGCGATCGAGGCGCTCGCGATCGACATCGGCGTCTCCATCTGGGCGCGCCAGCTCTTCACCCTGTCGGTCTCCGCCGACCTCTACCGCGGGGTGCCCGCGATCTACGTGAACTTCCTCGACTACGACGTCGTCTCGCACGCGTTCGGGCCCTCGGATCGGCTCGCCTTCCGCGCGCTACGCCGGGTGGACCGCTCGATCCAGCAGCTCGCGCGCGTGATCCGCCGTCTCCCCGAGATGGGGTACGACCTCTACATCCTCTCGGACCACGGGCAGGCCCCGACCCGGCCCTTCCGCCGTCTCACCGGGGGCGTGTCGATCGACCGGGTGCTCCGCGACGACTTCGGGCTGGGTGGCGACGAGGTGAAGGTGATCGCGGCCGGTCCCAACGCCTTCGTTTACTTCACGGACCAGCGCGAGCCCCTCTCGGCGCTCGAGATCGAGTCGCGCCATCCGGGTGTGCTCGCGCGTCTCTCGCGCCACCCCGGCATCGGGCTGGTGCTCGCGCGCGGCGCGGACGGCCCGCTCTGCTGGTATCGCGGCCACCGCATCCCGCTCGGCCTCCGTCCCGATCCGGCCGCGCGCGATCCGTTCGCGCGGCGGCTCGATCGCGCGGTGGTGGTGGCGGGGCTGCACGATCTGATGGCGATGTCGAGCGCGGGCGACATCGTGCTCTACGGTACGGGTGCGCCCGGCGGGGACGTGAGCTTCATCGACGAGCTGGGCGCCCACGCGGGGCCCTCCGAGGAGGAGCTGCACACCTTCATCCTGTATCCGCCGTCCGCGCCGCTGCCCGCCGGGCCGCTCGCGCACCCGGTCGACCTCTATCCTCACTTCCGCGCGTACCACGGCGCGGAGGCGGGCGTGGCGAACGAGACCAGGAGCCCGGCATGGGCGGCCCGGTGACCCCTCGCGGTCGTCCACGGGCGTTCCTGTCGCTCCGCGCCTACCTCGTGGGGCTCGTCCTGGTGTGCGTGGTACCGGTCGTCGCGTTCTCGGTGTGGCTGACCGTCGTCCTCATCGGGCCGGAGGCGCTCGGCCACTCGTGGATGCGGGCGCTCGGCGCGCTCGGCGCCGTGACGCTCCTGCTCGGGCTGGGGGTGGCCATGCTGGCGGGCCGGGCCATCATCCGGTCGCTGACCGGGCTCGCGGAGGCGGCGGCCGATCTCGGGCGTGACCTCGAGGCGGCCGGACGCGCGCGCGAGCGGGCCGAGCGCTCGGCGCGCGAGTGCGAGGGCCGGCTCGCCGCCCTCGTCGACCAGCCCACCGCGGGCCTCGCCCAGACCGATCTCGAGGGCCGCTTCGTGGTCGTCAACCGGCGCTACCGCGAGCTGGTGGGCCGCGTCCCCGACAAGAAGATGGATGGGTCGTTCGCCGACACCGTCCACGCCGACGACCGTGACCGCGCGGCCGCCGCGCTGCGCGGCCTCACGGTGGACGAGCCCGACGCCGCCGTCGAGACGCGCTACGCCCGCGCGGATGGATCGCTCCGCTGGGTGGATGTGAGCCTGTCGCTGGTGCGCGAAGCGGGCGAGCCGCGGTCCGTCGCGATCGTGGCCTTCGACGCCACCGGCCGCCACGCGGCCGAGGAGGCGGCGCGGGCCGGCGATCTCGAGCGCGGCGAGCTGCTCGCGCGCGAGCGGAAGGCCCGGCGGGAGGTGGAGGCGGCGAGCCAGGCGCGCGACGAGTTCCTGGCGGTGGTCTCGCACGAGCTGCGCACGCCGCTCAACACGCTCCGCCTCTGGGCGGGCGTCCTGCGCAACGGCCCCCGGGACGCCCAGACGATCGCCCGCGCGGTGGACACCATCGATCGCAGCGCGATCCTGCAGGCGCGGCTCATCGAGGACCTGCTGGACGCCTCCCGCATCGTCTCGGGACGCCTCCGTCTGGCGATCGAGCGGTTGGATCTCAGGCGGATCATCACGGAGGCGATCGAGACGGTACGCCCCGCCGCGGAGAACCGGAGGATCACGCTGACCACCGCGCTCGACGCCGCGGTCGGCCCGGTGCTCGGCGACGCGACGCGGCTGCAGCAGGTGGTGTGGAACCTGCTCTCGAACGCGGTGCGGTTCACGCCGGCGGGCGGCCGGGTCGCGGTGGGTCTGCGCCGGGTGGGCCAGGAGGCCGAGCTGACCGTGACCGACAGCGGTCGCGGCATGGGCCCCGGACTGCTCCCCCGCGTCTTCGACCGCTTCCGCCAAGGGGAGAGCGGCACCATGCGCTCGCACGGCGGCCTCGGCCTCGGGCTCTCGATCGCCCGGCAGATCGTGGAGCTGCACGGCGGGACCATCCGGGCGGCCAGCCCGGGCGAGGGATACGGTGCGACCTTCACCGTGACCTTGCCCCTCGTGGCGTCGCCGGCGCTCCGGCCGGGCCCGCCGCCGCCGCGCGTGCGAGCGGAGCAGCCCGATCGGGCCCAGACCCGCCAGCTCGAGAACGTGGACGTGCTGGTCGTGGACGACGACGCGGAGACGCGGGAGGTGCTGAAGGTGGCGCTCGGGTTCGAGGGGGCGCGGGTGACGACCGTCCCGTCGGTGGCCGACGCGGTGGCGGCCATCGAGGCGCGCTGGCCGGACGTGCTGGTCAGCGACATCGGCATGCCCGGCGAGGACGGCTACGACCTGATCCG
>CAMLFJ010000349.1 GCA_946479205.1 uncultured bacterium
GAGTTTCTGTACGCCCTGCTCTTTCTCAGCCGCTCCGAAGTGCGAACGGTCCCGATCGGCGTCGTGGGCGAGCTGATCCGCGGCGACGCCTTCTACTGGGGCCAGCTGATGGCCGGGGCGCTGCTGGGCTCCATCCCCGTCGCGCTGATCTACTCCTTCTTCGTGAAGTACTACGTCGCGGGCCTCACCGCCGGCGCGGTCAAGGGCTAGACCAGCCAGCCGCGGCCCCCGCCGCCGGCCCGCCGCGCGGCGCGCAGTGCGCGCGCCACCGCCTCTTCGGGCGTGCGGGCGCGCACCAGCGGGACCCGGCGCCCCTCCGGCGGGGCCAGGCGCCAGGTCCCGAGGCCCACCACCGGCCGACCCAGCTTGAGCGCCAGCGCGATCTCGGAGAGCGTGCCGTAGCGGCCGCCGACCGCGATGACCGCGTCCGAGGAGCGCACCAGGATCACGTTGCGGGCCTGGTCCATGCCGGTGACGATCGGAATCCCGACCCAGCGATTGGCCTCGCGCGCCTCGAAGCCGGGCAGCAGACCGACCACCGTGCCGCCGGCCTGGGCCGCGCCGCGCGCGGCCGCCTCCATCACGCCGCCGAGGCCGCCGCACAGCAGGACCGCGCCGGCTTCCGCGATGGCGCGGCCGACGCGCTCCGCGAGCGCGGCCACCCGGCGCGAGCAGACGCCCTCGCCGATCACGCCCACGTGGAGGCCGGCGCGCGCCGGTCTCCGGGACGGGCTCACGCGGCCTCGACCCGCTGCCAGCCTCCGTCCTCGAGCGAGCGCAGCACCGCGTCCAGCACGAGCTGGGCAGCGACGCCGTCCTCGAGCGTGGGAGACGGGCTCTCACCCCGGCGGATGCCGTCGAGGAACCGCTTCACCAGCGGGGCGATGGTGGCCTTGCCGGTCACCTCCATCAGGTCGCCCTCGCCCGCCGAGCGCGGCAGCCCCGCGGTGAACGGCACCGGCTGCAGCGTGCCGCTGGCTCCGGCCGCGCGCAGGTCACCCACGTACCACTTCGGCTTCTCCCGGTCCACGCGGTAGACGACCCCGCCCTGGCTGCCGTAGGCCTCGAGGAACTGCTCGTTGGCGCCCCGCGCGGCGCGGCTCACCGAGAGGGTCACCTGCCCGCCGGAGACGAGCTCGCCCATCACGCTGCAGAAGTCCTCGGCGTCGGTCGGCTTGCCGCCGGGCGCGCTCCGGGTCGGATAGGCCACCCCGGCCTGGGCGCTGACCCGCGCGAACTCGCCGAAGTTCCAGCGGACCATGTCGATGAGGTGCACGCCCATGTCGCCCATCGCCCCGTGGCCGGCCTGGGCGCGGTCCATGCGCCAGGTGGCCGGCGCCGCCTCGTCGGCCCAGCGCGCCCCGAGCCAGCGGCCCGCCGCGTGGAAGAGCCGGCCCACGCCGCCCTCCTCCACCAGCGAGTGGAAGCGCTGCATGGCCGGGATGAAGCGCCAGTTGAACGAGGTCATCGCCACTCGCTGCGCGCGGCGGGCCGCCTCGGCCATGTCGCGACCCTCGGCCGCGGTCATCGCGAGCGGCTTCTCGCAGAGCACGTGCGCGCCCTGCTCGAACGCGCGCAGCGCGATCTCGCGGTGCAGGTTGGGCGGCGACGCGATCACCACGATGTCCGGCTTGGCCTCCTCGAGCATGCGCTCCCACCGCTCGAAGACGCCGGGGACGTGGTAGCGCTCGGCCACCGAGCGGGCGGTCTCCTGGTTGCGCTGGCAGACCGCCACCACCTCGCAGCCGTTGGCCTGGAACGCCGGAATGTGGGCGCGGCCGAAGCCGAGCCCGATGATCCCCACGCGATGCTTCGTCCGAGCCATGCGTCGTCGATCCTTTCGTCGGCAGGTTTCCCTTCCCCGCCGATTGGGTTACAGTCGGCCCCATCCTAGCAGCAGGCCAGAGGAGGCCCCCCCAATGAAGGCGGTCGCCGCAGTCGCCGAGATCCTGAAGCGCGAAGGTACCACCTTTCTGATCGGCTATCCGGTGAACCCGATCATCGAGGCGGCCGCCCAGGCCGACATCCGCACCATCATCGTGCGCCAGGAGCGGACCGGGCTGCACATGGCGGACGCGGTGAGCCGCATCACCTCCGGCCAGAAGATCGGGGTGTTCACCATGCAGCACGGCCCGGGCTCCGAGAATGCCTTCGGGGGCGTGGCCCAGGCCTACGGCGACTCGGTGCCGATCGTGGTGCTGCCCGGCGGCTACCCGCGCCGCATCACCAATATCCCGCCCAACTTCAACTCGTTCATCAACTACCGCAACGTGACCAAGTGGTGCGAGCAGGTGGTCATGGGCGACGCGGTGCCCGACGCGATGCGCCGGGCCTTCACCCAGGTGAAGAACGGCCGGCCCCGGCCGGTCCTGGTGGAGATTCCCGTCGACGTCTATCAGGAAGAAGTGCCCGAGCCGCTGAACTACAAGGTCACGCCGCGCACCCGGGTCGCCCCCGATCCGGACGCGGTCACCGAGGCCGCGCGCATGCTGGTGGAGGCGGAGCGGCCGGTGATCTACGCGGGCCAGGGCGTGCACTACGCGCGCGCGTGGCAGCAGCTCCGCGAGCTGGCCGAGCTGCTGGAGGCGCCGGTCACCACGAGCCTCGAGGGCAAGAGCGCGTTCCCGGAGAACCACCCGCTGTCGCTCGGCTCGGGCGGCCGCTCGATCCCCAAGACGGTGCACGAGTTCCTCAAGAACTCCGACGTGATCTTCGGCATCGGCTGCAGCTTCTCGACCACCAACTACGGGGTCACGATGCCGAAGGGCAAGACCATCATCCACTCCACCATCGACGTGGCCGACCTCAACAAGGACATCGTGGCCGAGCACGCGGTGATCGGCGACGCGGGCCTCGTGCTGGAGGCGCTCCTCGCCGAGGTGCGCGACCGCCTGAAGGGCAAGGCGCGCGGCCGCAAGGCCGAGGTGACCAGGCAGATCGCCACCATGAAGGCGGAGTGGCTCGCCCAGTGGATGCCCAAGCTGACCGCCAACGACAAGCCGCTCTCGCCCTACCGCGTGATCTGGGACCTGCTCCACACGGTGGACGTGGCCAACACCATCATCACCCACGACGCGGGCAGCCCGCGGGACCAGCTCTCGCCCTTCTGGGAGAGCACGCACCCGCTCACCTACATCGGCTGGGGCAAGACCACCCAGCTCGGCTACGGCCTCGGCCTCGCGATGGGGGCCAAGCTCGCCAAGCCGGAGTCCCTCTGCATCAACGTGTGGGGCGACGCGGCCATCGGCTTCACCGGCATGGACTTCGAGACCGCGGTGCGCGAGCGCATCCCGATCCTCTCGATCCTGCTCAACAACTTCTCGATGGCCATCGAGCTGCCGATCATGAAGACGGCCACCGAGAAGTACCGCTCCACCGACATCAGCGGCCACTACGCGGACATGGCGAAGGCCTTCGGCGGCTACGGCGAGCGCATCACTGAGCCCGGCGAGATCATCCCCGCGCTCAAGCGCGGCATCGCCAAGACGCGCGACGGCGTCCCGGTCCTCCTCGAGTTCATCACCGAGAAGGAGATCAACTTCTCGATCTTCAAGTAAACGTCCCACCCTCTCCTCTGAGGGGAGAGGGCAGGGTGAGGGGGCAGAGGCGCGACGAATGG
The DNA here is from genome assembly GCA_946479205.1 of uncultured bacterium. The sequence continues at coordinate 3,620 of CAMLFJ010000349.1, forward strand.
TAGCGAGAACCCCCGAAGAATGTGACCGCCTGTTCGGGGAGCACGTCAACGCCGGCGATCTCGAGGCGTTGGTGGCGCTCTACGAGCCCGGATGTAGCCTGGTCCGGCGCGACGGCAGCGTGGCGCACGGCCACGCGGAGATTCGCGCGGTCCTGAGCCGTCTTATCGCGATGCAAGCCCGGATGAGCACCGAGATCGTGAAGGTCGTCCGCGCGGGCGACGAGCTCGCGCTCGTCTACAACGACTGGCACATGTCGGCCAAGCGAGACGACGGGCAGCCGGTCGAGGCGAGCGGGAAGGCGATCGAGGTGGTGCGACGCCAGGCGGACGGCACCTGGCGCTTCATCCTCGACGATCCGTTCGCCCGCGGCTGAGCGGTGACGGCCCTCACCTATCGCTCCCCGAAGACGGACGTGCGCCCGAGCCCGATCCACGGCAAGGGGCTCTTCGCGTCGCGCGCGATCGCCCGGGGCGAGATCGTCGCGGTCAAGGGCGGGCACGTCCTGACCGCGTCGCAGTGGGCGGCGCTCGAGCCGGCGCTCGGCCCGGCCGACATCCAGATCTCCGAAGAGCTGTTCATCGCCCCTACGACGCCGACCGAGCGCGACGGCAGCATGCTCTACACCAACCACGCCTGCGATCCCAATCTCGCGATCCAGGGCCAGATCGTCCTGGTCGCGATGCGGGACGTCGCCCCCGACGAGGAGCTCACCATCGACTGGGCGACCACCGACGACGGCGACCATGAGATGCGGTGCCGGTGCGGCAGTGCTCACTGTCGCGGAACCGTGACCGGCAAGGACTGGATGAAGCCCGAGCTGCAGGAGAAGTACCGCGGCTGGTTCTGCTGGTTCCTCCAGCGGAAGATCGA
>CAMLFJ010000350.1 GCA_946479205.1 uncultured bacterium
TTGGTGGGCCCACTTGGACTCGAACCAAGACCGAACCGGTTATGAGCCGGGGGCTCTGCCAATTGAGCTATGGGCCCGGCGGCCATCATACCACCGCGGCCGGCTCTCACGATTCCAGGAAGCTCCGCAGCTTCTTGGAGCGCGAGGGATGGCGCAGCTTGCGCAGGGCCTTGGCCTCGATCTGGCGGATGCGCTCGCGGGTGACCGCGAAGTCCTGGCCGACCTCCTCCAGCGTGTGCTCGCAGCCGTCGGACAGGCCGAAGCGCAGCCGCAGGACCTTTTCTTCTCGAGGCGTGAGCGAGTTGAGCACCTTGTTGGTCTGCTCGCGCAGGGAGAGACCGATCATGCTCTCGACCGGCGAGCCCACCTGCTTGTCCTCGATGAAATCGCCCAGGTGGCTGTCCTCCTCCTCGCCGATGGGGGTCTCGAGCGAGATGGGCTCCTGGGCGATCTTGAGGACCTTGCGGACCTTGTCCACCGGCACTTCCATCTTGACCGCGATCTCTTCCGGGGTGGGCTCGCGTCCCAGCTCCTGGACCAGCTGGCGGGACGTCCGGATCAGCTTGTTGATGGTCTCGATCATGTGCACCGGGATCCGGATGGTGCGGGCCTGGTCCGCGATGGCCCGGGTGATCGCCTGCCGGATCCACCAGGTGGCGTAGGTCGAGAACTTGTACCCGCGGCGATACTCGAACTTGTCCACCGCTTTCATCAAGCCGATATTGCCTTCCTGGATCAGATCCAGGAATTGAAGGCCGCGATTGGTGTACTTCTTCGCGATCGAGATCACGAGCCGCAGGTTGGCCTCGACCATCTCCTTCTTGGCCCGCGCGGCCTTGGCCTCGCCCTGCTTGATGATCTTGACGATGTTCTTGAGCTCCTCGGCCCGCGCGTCCGCCAGCTCCTCGGCGCGCTTGATCTTCTGCTGGGCCACCCACACCAGCCGCTCCTTGATCGAGGGGTGCTTGGACGCCGCCTTCTGGTAGAGGTCGCGGTCGCCGTCGTCGCGATCGTCGTCGGCGAGCGAGGAGAGGAACGCATCCACCGCGGTGGGGGCGGGGCGCTTGCCGTCCGACCAGAGCGCGATCTCGCGCTCGGCCCGGTGGATCTTCTCGACCAGCTTCTTGAGATCGTTGCCCCAGAGATCGAGGAGGGACTGCTGGAGGTTGAGACCGCGGAGGATCGAGAGGACCTTGCTCTTCTTGGCTTCGGCCTGCCCTTCGACTCGCTTCCAGGCCGGCTCGGTCTTCCCCTTCTTTCGCCCTCCGGCTTTGGCCTTGAGGCGTCGCCACTGATGGGTGAGACGCTCTCGCTCGCCCAGGAGCCGGTCCACGTTGCCCAGCTCGCGGATCACCGAGCGGCGCAGCGCGGCTTCCTTCTCCTCGGTGGACTCCTCTTCCGGGAAATCCACCACGTCCTTGATCGGGATGATGTCCTGACGCAGCTCGTCGCGGAGGGCGCGGATCTTCTCGACGGCCAGGCTGGTGGAGAGGATCGCGGCGGTCGCCTCGTCCTTGCCTTCCTCGATGCGCTTGGCGAGCGTGATCTCGCCCTCGCGGGTGAGCAGGGCCACCTTGCCCATCTCGCGCAGGTAGAGCCGGACCGGATCCTCGGTGCGGCCGACCGGGCCCGGAGTCAGATCGATGCGCCGCGGCTCCGGCTCCTCGTCGTCGGGCTCGGGATCGGCGGCCTGGGCCGCCATCTCGGACGGCAGGCGCACCGCCTTGGTGGAGTCCACGAGCTCGATGTCCATCGAGCCGAACATCAGCATGATGTCATCGAGCTGATCGAGGGTGACGAGGTCGGAGGGGAGGGCGTCGTTCACCTCGTCGTAGGTGAGGAACCCCTTCTGCTTCCCCTTGGCGATGAGCTTGTCCAGCTCCTCGATCTTCGGCTCTTCCACGGTCCGCGATTCGTCCGCCATGCCTCGCCGTTCTCCTGGTGGGTTAAGGGGTTTCGCCCTGACGCTGAGGGCCGATCGGCCAATCGCTCGGCAGCCCCGGGCGCGCCAGGGCCAGCTCCCTGACCGCCTCCGCCTCCCGTTGCAGATCACGCTGCAGGCCTCGAAGCTCGTCCTCGAGTGCGGGCAGCGCCGGATCCCCGGTGGCCTGGGCGTCGATGATCGCCCGCGTCACCTGATGGACCCGGTGTTTTCGATGCCGGATATGGTACCGCCTCTTTAGCTCCGCGACGTGACTATGTGTATCGCCCCACTTGCGGTCCTCGACCAGGAGGGCGGCCAGCAGCCCCCGCTCGCGCTCCCCTTCGAGCTCGGCCATCAGCGCCTCCGGCAGCGCGCCGGGCGCCCGCCGCAGGGCGGTCAGCACGAGGCGCAGCCCCTGATGAACCACGTCCTCATCCGCGAGCACGGGGAGGAGCTCGGCCCGGGCCTCATCGACTTGCAAGAGGAGGGCCACCAGATCCCGCTCGAACGGAACGGGAGGCGGCCAGGAATCCGATTCCGCCGTTCCACGCCCGGATTGCGCGAGCTGCTCCGGCCGCCGACCCCGGGCGCGGGTGCCCTGTAGCTGCTGCGCCTCGATCCAGAGCTGGGTGGAATCCACGCCGAGCCGCCGGGCGGCCTCCCGCGCCAGCTCGGTGGCCTCCTCGGCATTGGCGACCTTGGAGAGGATCAGGGACACGCGGGCATGGGCATTGGCCCGGCCCCGCGCGGTGGTCAGGTCCTCATCGGCGAACGCCTTCTCGAGCACGAAGGAGAGCAGGGGGCGCGCCGCGTCGAGCCGCGCGGTGAGCGCGGCCGCGCCCTCTGCGCGCAGCAGGCTGTCGGGGTCGTGGCCGGGGGGCAGGAGCGCGACCCGGATCGGCAGGTGGCCCGCCTTCTCGAACCCGCCGGTGCGCGAGACCGACCAGCCGAGGTTCTGGAGATCCATCACGTCGTTCATCATCTCCTCGAGGCGCGAGGAGGCCTTCTGCCCGGCCGCGTCGGCGTCGAAGAGGGCCACCACCTCGTCGGCGTAGCGGCGCAGCAGGCCGAGCTGGGCGGGCGTGAACGCGGTGCCGAGCGCGGCGACCGTCTCGCCGAAGCCGTGCTGATGCGCCATCAGACAGTCGAGGTAGCCCTCGACGATGATGGCGCGGCTCCGCTCCCGCATCGCGATCCTCGCCACGTCGAGGGCGTAGAGCATCTGCCCCTTCACGTAGAGCGGGGTCTCCGGCGAGTTGAGGTACTTGGGCTCCTCGCCCGAGAGCGCGCGGCCGCCGAAGGCCACCACGCGGCCCTGGACGTCCCGGATGGGGAACAGCAGCCGGCCTCGGAAGCGATCGTAGAAGCCGGGCCCGTTCTGGCGGGCGAGGATGAGGCCGGCCTGCACGAGGACCTCTTCGCCGATGCCCTGGCGACTCATGACGCCCAGCAGCGCGTTCCAGCTCTCGGGCGCATACCCGAGCCCGAAGCGCTTGGCCACCTCCGGATCCACGCCGCGCTGCTCGAGATAGGCGCGGGCCTTCTCGCCGCCGGGCTCCCAGAGCGATCGCGTGTAGAACTCGGCGGCCAGCGCCATCGCGCGGCGCAGCGCTTCCAGCTTGCCGTCCACCTCGGGCGCCCGCTGGCTCGCGTCCGGCAGAGCGACGCCGGCGCGGTCGGCCAGGGTCCGCACCGCTTCCGGGAAGGCCACGCGCTCCTGCCGCATGAGGAAGCTGAAGGCGTCGCCGCCCGCGCCGCAGCCGAAGCAGTGGTAGATGTTCCGTTTCGGGTTCACGGTGAAGGAAGGGGTCTTCTCGGTGTGGAAGGGGCAGAGGCCCTTCCAGTTCTCCCCGCCCGACCGCTTGAGCTTCACGACCTGCCCGACGATCTCGAGGATGTCGGCCCGGGACCGGATCTCGTCGAGGAGCTGCTGGGAGTATCCGCCCGGCATGAGAGGTCGCCTCAGCCCTGGGTGAGCGTGGCGACGGTGGCGCCGGCGCCGCCCTCGGAGGACGCGCCCGGGCGATGATCGGCCACGAGGGGGTGGGCGCTCAGCAATTCCTCGACCGCCCGGCGGAGGGCACCCGTGCCCTTGCCGTGGATGATGCGAACCGACGGAAGCCCGGCCAGGAATGCATCGTCGAGGTACTTTTCTAGCAGATCGCGGGCCTCATCGGTAGTCCGTCCTATGATGTTCATCTCCACCCCTACCGCGCCCTTGCCGGGGGTGGTGATCCTCGACGCCCCCTCAGCCTGCCCTCTCCCCCTTCGGGGGCGAGAGGAGATCGTCGGCTCACCCGATGGGCTGCGCTGGATCACGCGCAGGGCCTGCATCGGCACCTTGACCGTCACCGAGCCCGCCTGCACCGTCACCGTCTCGCCGTCCACGCTCAGCGCGTCTCCCTTGAGCCCGAGGTGGGTGATCTCGACGCGATCGCCCACGCCGACCGGGCCGGCCCCGTCCGGCTCGGACGCGGTGGCCCCCGCAGTGTGCTCCACCTTCTGCGCGGTTTCCACCAGACGCTTGCGCGCGCGCTCCAGCTCCGGCCGGCTCTTCTCCGCGC
>CAMLFJ010000351.1 GCA_946479205.1 uncultured bacterium
TCTTCCGATCTGACCGCGGTGGCCCCGGCCACGCGCAGGTCGCACATCAGGGAGAGCTCGAGCCCGCCCGCCACCGCGTGGCCCTCGACGGCCGCGATGGTCGGTTTGGTGAAGGCCATCCGGGTGGGGCCCATGGGGCCGTGGCCGTCGGGGGCCAATCGCAGGCCGCGCTCGGTGCCGCGGGCCTTGAGATCCGCGCCCGCGCAGAAGGTGCCGCCCGCGCCCCAGAGCACGGCGACCCGGAGGGCGTCGTCCCGCTCGAACTCCTCGAAGGCCTCGATCAGCGCCCGCGCCGTGGGACCGTCCACCGCGTTCCGGGCCTCGGGACGGTCCATGACGATCGTCGCCACCATGTCGCTTCGCTCGATCCGGATGGCCATCGGGTCTCCTTGTGCCGGTCGCGGTCCCGGACGAATCTACCACTTTTCACGATGGCCGCCTTTCACAACGGGCCCCGGGCGGGGTCTCACGCGACAGAAGCGAGAAACGACCGACCACCCGGGAGGGACCGATGAGCGAGAAGGCCACGATGGTGCGGGACGCGGAGCTGGCATTCGGGGAGCTGCGGGGCGCGATCGACGGGCTGAGCGACGAGGACATGCGCCGGGTCTGGCTCGGCACCTGGGGCGTGCGCGAGATCCTGATCCACATCTCGGGCTGGCACGACGAGATGGCCGCCGCGCTGGGCCGGGTCGGGAAGGGGGATGCGCCGTACCCGAAGGGGACGTACGATGACTTCGATGCCTGGAACGCGCGGTTCGTGGAGCAGAGGGCGGGCGTGAAGACCGGTGACGTGCTGGCCGAGGTCGAGACCTCTCACCGCAAGCTGCTGGCCGCGGCCGCCGCGCTGCCGGAGGCGCTCTTCGCCGCGGACGGCGCCGCGCGGGGCCCGTTCGACGGGGCCGGCGCCGGGCACTACCGGGAGCACACGGAGCAGATCCGTCAATGGCGACAGGGCTAGATACGAGGTTCGCGCTCTTCGACACCGCGATCGGACCATGCGGGATCGCATGGAACGGCCGCGGCGTCGCGGGGGTGCAGCTTCCCGAGGGGAGCCAGGACGAGACGCGGGCGCGGGTGCGGCGGCGATTCCCGGACGCGCGCGAGGGGCCGCCGCCCGCGCCGGTGCAGCGCGCGATCGACGGAGTGGTCGCGCTGCTCCGGGGCGAGCCGAGCGAGCTCGATGCGGTCACGCTCGACATGGAGGGGGTGCCGCCCTTCAATCGCCGCGTGTACGAGGCCGCGCGCCGGATTCCCCCGGGCACGACCTTGTCGTACGGCGAGGTCGCGGCCCGGATGGGGGAGCCGGGCGCCGCGCGCGACGTGGGCCAGGCGCTGGGCCAGAACCCGTTCGCGATCATCGTGCCGTGCCATCGGGTGCTCGCCGCGAACGGCAAGGTCGGCGGCTTCTCGGCCCGCGGCGGCGTGAGGACCAAGCTCCGGCTGATCTCCAGTGAGCGGGCGGGGGGCCACGGCGCGCTGCCGCTCTTCGGCGGTGCCCCGGAGGGGGGGCCGCCGCCGCAGTAGTTCCCACCGTGCTAGACTCCCGCCGTGCATATCGGCGTGGTCTTCCCGCAGGTCGAGATCGGGATGGATCCGGGAGCGATCCGTGACTACGCCCAGGCGGTCGAGGCGATGGGCTACACGCACATCCTCACCTTCGACCACGTGCTCGGCGCGAATCCCGACCGGCCCGGCGGCTGGAAGGGGCCGTACACCTACCGCCACGCCTTCCACGAGCCCTTCGTGCTGTTCGGCTTCCTCGCCGCGGCCACCCGCCGCGTGGAGCTCGTGACCGGAATCCTGATCCTGCCGCAGCGCCAGACTGCGCTGGTGGCCAAGCAGGCGGCCGCGGTGGATGTGCTCTCGGCCGGGCGGCTGCGCCTGGGAGTCGGGGTCGGCTGGAACGCGGTCGAGTTCGAGGCGCTCGGCGAGCGCTTCACGAATCGCGGCGCGCGCATCGAGGAGCAGATCGAGGTGCTGCGCGCCCTGTGGGCGCGGGGCCTGGTGACGATCGCCGGCCAGTGGCACCAGGTCACCGACGCGGGCCTCAATCCCTTGCCGCCCCGGCGCACGATCCCGATCTGGATGGGCGGGGAGAGCGAGCCGGTCGTGCGTCGCGCGGCGCGACTGGCCGACGGGTGGATGCCGCACTTCCGCCCGGGGCCCGAGGCGCAGGCCATCGTGGACCGGCTGCATGGCCTGATCCGGGCGGCCGGGCGCGATCCCGCCGCGTTCGGCATCGAAGGCCGCATGACGCTGGCGCAGGTGCCGCCCGAGCGACGCGAGGCCGAGCTCGCAGCCTGGCGCAAGATGCAAGGGATCTCGCATCTTTGCATCCACACGGTGGGACTTGGCTTGAAGACGCCGGACGAGCACGTGCAGGCCCTGGAGCGCTTCAAGAAGGACCTGCTGACGTAACGCCGCGATGCGGGGGATCGAGCAGATCCCGTGGCTTTACGACGCGGTCTGCGCCCTGTGCGAGACCACCGGTCTGGCCCGCTGGCGGCGCTGGCTCGTGACCGGCGCGCGCGGCCGCGTGCTCGACCTGGGCTGCGGCACCGGGCGCAACCTGCCGCTCCTGCCGGCCGGGACGCGTGCGGTGGGGCTCGAGCCGTCGTGGGCCGCCCTCCAGCGCGCCCGCCGTCGGGCGCCGCGGGTGCCGCTGGTGGTCGGAAGCGCAGAGGCTCTCCCGTTTCGGGACGCGGCCTTCGACACGGTTCTGAGCGGCCTGGTCTTCTGCAGCGTCCCCGATCCACGCCAGGGCTTGCGAGAAGTCCGGCGGGTGCTACGGCCGGAGGGCCAGCTCCGGATGCTCGAGCACGTGCGCTCGACGCGGATCTGGAAGGCCCGGCTGCAGGATCTCCTCCAGCCGGCCTGGACGACGGTCACGGGTGGATGCCATCCCAACCGCGATACCGAGCGCGCGGTCGAGGCCGGCGGCTTCCAGATCGAGGATGACGGCCGGCGGGCGAAGGCGGACATGCGGCGGTTCGCCGCGCGGCCCGCCCCCGGAACGACCGGGCTGGGAACCACCGGGCCGGCTCCGGGGTTTAGTGCCAAACGTGCTCCGCAGTGCTGATCCACCATCGTCACCAACCGAGGAGGAACGCATGACGACACGACGACTGCTGTTCCTGGCGATCGGTATCGCACTGGTCTTCACGGCGGCCACCGCGGGCGCGCAGGCCCCGGCCCCGCCGCCGCCATACGGTCCCGGCATCACACTCGATCAGGCGAAGAAGGCGATGGCGGCCGCGGAGGCGGAGGCCAAGAAGAACAGCTGGCCCGTGGTGATCACGATTCTCGATTCCGGCGGTAATGTCGTGCTGGTCCAGCGCCTGGACGGCGCTCAGTTCGGCAGTGTCGAGGTATCGCGCGACAAGGCGTACTCCGCGGTGGCGTTTCGCCGGCCCACCAAGGCCTTCGAGGACGGGCTCGCTCAGGGGAGGCGCCAATCTGAGGCTGCTCAACCTGAGGGGCGCGAGCCTGCTTGACGGCGGGTGGCCGATCGTCATGGACGGCAAGATCGTCGGAGGAATCGGTGTGTCGGGCGTGACCGGGGCGTAGGACGCTCAGATCGGGAAGGCCGGCGTCGACGCCCTGAAGTAACTTCTCAGCTGTTCCGTGCTAGCTCCTCACCCCGCCCTCTACCCGCTGGGGGAGGGTGGGGGAGGCTAGAATTCGATGGGGAAGGCCTTGAGGCCTCGCAGCGTGGAGGACTCGCGCCACTCGAGATCCGAGCCCGTCAGCCGCAGCTTCGGCATCCGTCGCATCAGCGCCCCCAGCGCGAGCTGGCCCTCCACGCGGGCCAGGGGGGCGCCCAGGCAGAAGTGGATCCCGAACCCGAAGGCGATGTGGCGGTTCTCGGTGCGGCCGATGTCCAGCCGGTCCGGATCGGGGAAGTGGCGCGGATCCCGGTTGGCCGCGCCGATCGCGGTGACCACGAAGGCGCCCGGCGGCAGGGTCTTGCCGCCCACGACCACCTCCGCGTTCGTGATGCGCGCGGTGCGCTGCACCGGGCTGTCGAAGCGCAGCAGCTCCTCCACCGCGGAGCCGATCAGCCCGGGCTCCGAGCGCAGGCGCGCGAGCTCGCCCGGGTGCCGCAGCAGGGCCAGCAGGCCGTTGCCGATCAGGTTCACGGTGGTCTCGTGGCCGGCGATGAACAGCAGCACGCAGGTCGCGAGCAGCTCCCCCTCGGTGAGCCTGTCGCCCTGCTCCTCGACCGCGATCAGCGAGGAGAGGAGATCGGCGCGCGGGTGCCGGCGCCGCTCGGGCAGGAGCGCGCGGAAGTACTCGGCGATCCCCCGCCGCCCGACGCGCCCGCGCTCCACGACCGAGTCGTCGGACGGGATCCCGATGGCGTCGAGGCTCCGGATGATGTCGGAGGACCAGTCCTTCATCTGCTCGTGATCGCCCTCCGGCACCCCGAGCATGTCGCAGATCACGGTGACCGGCAGGGGATAGGCCAG
>CAMLFJ010000352.1 GCA_946479205.1 uncultured bacterium
GGCGCCCCGCCGGGCTTGAAGGGCGGGTCGTCGTCGGGGGCCACCGCCATGCCGCGGTCGACGTTGGACGAGGCGTACTTCCGCATGCTGAAGCAGCGGTTGCCGTGGCTGGCCGTATCCCCGTCCTGGAACTTCACCGGTCGCCGCGCGCTGAGCTCGCCTCGCGCCGCGGTTCCCGGCTTGTACTTCACCATGAAGTGCAGGTGGGAGAACATGCTGATGCCGACGTTGCCGGCGGCCGCGATCCGGTGGCCGGCGTGGACGTGGAGCGGTTGGGCCTTGACCGCGGCCGGGATGAGGGAGTTGATCTCGGTGATCCCGCCCTTGCGCAGGTGCAGGTACTCGGCGACCGACTCGTCGCGGTGCTCGACGTGGATCTCGTTGGGCGTCTCGTTTCCGTCGCCGAGGATCCGGAACAGCCCGAGCACGCTCATCCCCTTGGCGCCATCCTCGTCCTCCTTCGTCCAGACGATGTGCCCTTCCTTGGAGGCCAGGATCGGCGTGCCCAGCGGGAACTCCCAGTCTTGGGCGTACTCCTGGTCTCCCGGGTCGAAGGTGTGGCTGATGAAGCCGCGGAGCCCCTGGACGCAATAGTGCTCGCCGACGAAGGGCAGGAGGTAGTCGGTCTGCGTGTGCCAGCGCGGGTTCTCGACCTTTCCTTCGTTCGTGAAGGTGTGCGAGAAGAGCCCGCCGAGGGCGCCCGACGCGAAGCCGACCGCCGCGATGAGGACCACCACCATCACCGCACCGGCCGTCGCCCAGAACCCCTGGGGGCTGCCGAGGGAGCCGCCCGCCATGAAGAACAGCATGAGGGCCATCACCGTTCCGAGGATTCCCGCGATGATGATCTCGAGCGGCTTCGAGTTGAAGTACTCGGGCCGCCGCCCGCGGGCGAGAGCCCAGCCGAACCCGATCCAGATCGCCGACGCGGCCCCGAGCCATAACGGGTTCGGCTTCGGGAGGCCGAATCCCATCGTCAGCGCGAGGATGGAGACCGCGAGCATCGCGACGTAGCCCGCGAACGCCACCGTCATCACCGGGACCCCCGCGCCCTGGCCGAAGATCACGGTGGTGAGGTAGGCGGCGAAGGCCGCGCACCACGCGCCGAGCGCCAGGTTGCCGGTCGCGAGCGCGATGGCCATGGTGACCAGGGCGGCCAGCCAGAGCGTGTCGCGGAGGATCATGACCCACGGCTCGTCGTTGCCGAGCCAGAGGATCGGGAGCACGATCCGGCGGGTGCCCGGAGCGCCCCCGGTCTTGGCCGAGTGCTTGCGGTGGCACCGGAGCCCATTGCGGCGCATGATGCGGACGGCATCGGCGGTGGCGCGCTCGGTCACCTGGTGGGGACCGGTCAGCATGTCGGCCGTGATGTCGGGCGGGGGGCTGGGGATCGTCGTCGTCTCGTCGGTGAAGCCGGTCTTGGAGACGGATACGCTGTAGCTTCCGGGCGTGAGCCCGCTGAAGGTCACCTCCCCGTTGCCGGCGGTGGGCTTGGGCGGCTGGCTCGTCGGCCCGCTGATGCTCACCTCGACGCCGTTGAACGGCCGGTCCGGCGAACGGACCCCGAGGGTGAGATCGGTGTCCCAGCACACGGTCTGGAGATAGACCTTCACCTTCAGGGCCCCGTCCGTGCATTTGTGGCAGACGCCGCCGGGGGGCGCCGCCTCGGTGCCGGGCCGGCTCACCGCTCGGTCGACCGCTTGACCAGCCGGTCGCGGATGCCCTCCAGCACGGTGCGGCGCTGCGGGGCGACGGCGCGGCGCACCTCCGCCTCATCCTCGGCCCCGAACCCGAGCACGAGCGCCTCGGCCAGCGTCGTCACGTCGCGCCCGGCCTCGAGACCGAGGGTCGGGCCGAGCGTCCGGGCACGGACCACGATGCCCGCGACGTCGGCGTCGGCGCGGGCCTGGAGCGGAGCCCGGAATTGCTCGCGGAGCCACTGCACACAGCGCGCGTCGTACCGGGCGATGGCGTCCTTCGAGAGGACGGCCTCGTGACGCTCCGAGAGGCGAAAGGGATCGGTGGCGCTCGGCGGCCGGACGTCCGCGGCCGCGGAGGGCGGCCGCCGGAGCCCGCGGAAGGTCGGGGTGCCGTCGGGCGCCCGCGCCGCGAGCACGAAGAACGCCTCGACCGGACCGAAGATCCGCGCGCGCTCGGCTTCGGTGGATCCCTCCAGGAGCGGCGGGAGCACGTGGGCGTCGTAGAAGCGCAGGTAGTTCCTCGCGCCCCGCGGGTCCAGCACGAGCAGCAGGCGGCGGAAGTGGGTCTGGAGCTCCTCGAGGGTGGCGGTCGCGACCACGAAGACCGTGTTCTCGAGCATCTCGGGGCCGACGGTGAGCCAGAGCGGAAGGGGTCCCGGCAGCGAGACGCGCGCGATCGAGGGCATCACGTGGCCGAGCGCCTCGTCGGCGCCGACCCGGTAGAGGCCCAGGGTGGGGACGTCCAGCTCCCGCAGCATCAGCGAGAGGTTCGGGACGCGGGCGCCGTCGAGCAGCGCGAAGAGGCGCCCGTCGTCCTGGCCGCACAGCTCGGCGAGGACGGCGCGGAGGGCATTGGCCGGCGGCGGCTCGCCGGCTGGGGCCTCAGTGATCGGCATACGGGCAGTGCTCAACGAGCGGCGTGCCCTCCTTGGCTGCGGCCTCCAGGGCGATCGACTGGGGCGAGGAAGGGGGCGCGGGGGCCTTGGCGGCCGCGACCACCGCGGCCTGAACCTTGCCGACATTCGCCGAGGGCATCGACATCGCCATCGGCACCCCGGCGGCCGGTGTCCCCATCCATGGTGTCTCACCGATGATCACGGTGGGACAGCCGACCGCGATGGGATTCACCGGTCCCATGGCGGCCCCCGGCACCTCGACGACGATGTCCTGGACCCGGCAGGCCATCTGCACGTTGATGAACACGTTGATGCTCCCGATGATGACGAAGCCCACCCCGTCGGCCCCGCTGATGCTCGCGGCCGGACAGGCGTGCTGATCGATGATGGTGCGCCAGGCGGGGAGCGCGCCGATCAGGGTGTTCGGACTTCCCGGCCCGGGAAAGAGCGGGCTGCCGTGCGTGGTGAGATCGGTGACCCGGGCCGCGGGCATTCCTGGCATCGACGCCTCCTGTAGACTGCTGGCGGTATTCTACCGCACCGGCGGGTTCCGGAATCCCGCCGTAGATTCGTCCCCCATCCGGCCGCCGGCTTGCGTATGATGGGGCCCCGGGAGCGCCCCTGAGGCCGGGAAGGGCGGCGGACGGCGACCGGAGAGAGACCCGCATGTGGATCGTCAGACTCGCGCTTCGCCGGCCCTACACCTTCGTCGTGGTGGCCCTCCTCATCGTGGTCCTCGGCATGGTCTCGATGTCCCGGATGCCCACCGACATCTTCCCCGACGTGGACATCCCGGTCGTCAGCGTGGTGTGGTCGTTCACCGGTATCTCGCCGGACGACATGGAGAAGCGCGTGCTGCTGGTCACCGAGCGCGCCTTCACCACAAGCGTCAACGACATCGAGCGCATGGAGTCGCAGGCCATGGTCGGCATCGGGCTGACCCGGATCTACTTTCAGCCCGGGGCGAAGATCGAGGCCGCGGTCGCCCAGCTCGTCTCCACCTCGCAGAGCGTCCTGCGCGCGCTGCCCCCCGGCATGTCCGCGCCGCTGATCATCCGGTACAGCGCCTCCAGCGTGCCGATCCTGCAGCTCTCGGTCGCGAGCGAGACCCTGCCGGAGGCGGTGCTCTTCGACTACGCCCAGAACTTCGTGCGCACCCAGCTCGCCACCGTGCGGGGCGCCTCGGTGAGCCTGCCCTTCGGGGGCAAGCCGCGGCAGATCATGGTGGATCTCGACCCGCGCGGGCTCAAGGCCACCGGGCTCTCCCCCAGCGACGTGGTGAACGCGATCAGCGCGCAGAACCTGATCCTGCCCACCGGGACCGCCAAGATCGGCGCGCGCGAGTACAGCGTGCGCGTCAACAGCAGCCCGGACACCGTCGAGGGCCTCAACAACCTGCCGATCAAGCAGATCAACGGGGCGGTGGTGTACATCCGGGACGTCGCCCAGGTGCGCGACGGCTACTCGGTGCAGACCAATATCGTGAGCCAGGGCGGCCGCCGGGCCAGCCTGATCACGATCTTCAAGAGCGGAGGCGCCTCGACCCTCGACGTGGTGCAGCGGATCAAGGACATGCTCCCGAAGGTCCAGGCCACCCTGCCCCCGGAGCTGGATCTCAAGCTCATGTTCGACCAGTCGGTGTTCGTGCGCGCCGCGGTGGACGGGGTGGTGCGCGAGGCGATCATCGCGGCCGGCCTCACCGGCCTGATGATCCTGATCTTCCTGGGGAGCTGGCGCAGCACCCTGATCGTGACGGTGTCGATCCCGCTCTCGATCATGTCCTCGGTGATCGTGCTGGGCCTCATGGGCTACACCATCAACATCATGACCCTGGGCGGCCTCGCCCTCGCGGT
>CAMLFJ010000353.1 GCA_946479205.1 uncultured bacterium
GAACAGCTCGGTGGTGCCGGGCACCGGGGGCGGCGGATCCGTCGGCGCCAGGACGGTCACCAGGATCCGGTGATTGCCGGCGATCTCCGCGACGTTCCGGCCGCGCCGGGCCAGGCGCACCAGCAGGTCGGTATAGGCCTGGTAGCGCGGAGTCCGGATCAGGGTCCGGCCGCCGCCCAGCTCCCGCACGACCCGGATCTTCGGCTCGCGGGTGAGATCGGCGGGCTCGAGACCGAGGATCACCGTCTGGATCTCGAGGTCCGAGGCGCCGAGGGCGGTGGCGGAGGCGTAGCCGATCAGCGCGCCGTAGACCGCCTTGGTGCCGTACTCGCCGGTGAACGCGACCCGGCGCTCGATCTTGCGCGCGAGGCCGTCGCCCTGCAGCGGCGTGCTCCGCCAGAAGGCGAGCAGGCGCCAGCCAAACGGGTATTCGTACCAGGGGGTCTGCCGCAGGAACTCGGCGTAGGCCTGCATGTCGCGCGCGGCGAACTCGTCCTCCGCGGTCCGGGCGGAGCCCCGGAGCCGCTCGAAGGCGCGCCCGATCGTCAGCTCGTAGGCGCCCTTGATCGCGAGCTCGGCGGTGAAGCTCCACCCGATCGTGTAGAGCATGACGCGGGTGTCCGTCCCCACCGGGCCCCGCGCGCTCACGACGCGGGTGAGGCCGCAGAGATTGCTCCAGAACCCGGTGATCTGCCGCCAGTACGCGAAGCCGCTCGGATCGCCGTGGCGGAGCACGCCGGCCAGGTCCTCGTAGGCGTAGACGATGTGCCACTCCGGATACGACAGGTAGCTGTCCGACTCGCGGCGCGCGTAGCCCCGCTCGTTCACCAGGGGCGCGCGGGTCAGCGTGCCGGACTCGCGCGCGGTCGTGCAGGCGACCTCGATCCAGAGGATCGGCGCGGCCAGGATCAGGACGCAGACGGCAAGCGCCCCCGCGAGGCGCTTCGCCCAGCGGCGCATCTCAGCGCGGCGCGCCCGCGGGCGGCGCCCAGCGGCGGGCCAGCACGAAGCCGGTGAAGGCCGCGAAGCCCCCGATGGCGATGTGAGGCAGGTTCATGAGCACGCGGATCGTGAACGGCAAGTCGAGCACACCGTGCAGGAAAATGCCGAGGTCGAGGTAGCCCGAGCCGGTGGCGAGGCCGAGCAGCCCGTCGAGGCAGTAGAGGGTGCCGAACCAGCGGAAGTAGGTGACGGTGGCGCGCGTGGACCACCACGCGGCCAGCGCGGCCCAGAGGCCGGACCCCGCGTGGAGCGCGTCGTCGAAGATGTCGAGCGCGAAGAGGCCGAAGGTCCGGCCCTCCGCGTCGGTCAGCCCGGGGATGTAGTTGAGGCTGGTCACGAACGCGAACAGCACCGCGTAGACGCCGGCGAGGATCCGCAGCGGGTTCACGGCGCGAGGTACTGGTGCCACAGCGTGTTCCGGAACAGCAGGCCGGGGTCGTAGTGGCGCTTGCGGGCCACGACCTCCTCGATGCGTGGATAGGCCCGCGTGACCTGGTCGCGCCGGGCGTGCAGGCGGTACGGGAGGTAGAAGCTGCCTCCCGCGTCGAGGGCCGCGTCGATCAAGCGCCGGGTCATCGCCATCATGTCCTCCTCATCGGCCTGCGTCATCCGCTGCGAGAAGAGCAGCACCGCGGCCACCCGGCTCCCTCGCGCATAGGCCAGCGCGCTGGTCCGGTCCTCCTGGACGTAGCGTAGCGTGACATTGAGGAGATCCTGGCGTGATGCGGGAATCACCGTCCGGCACGCCACCAGAAAGGGCTCGAGGCCCTCCGCGGGCAGGAAGTACTCGTGGAGGATGTCGGTGCGCGACCGGTCCCGGCCGGCCAGGTTCGCCACCGGCTCGTTGAGGAGGCGGTTGCGCGACGCGATCCCGGAGGACGTCTTCGGCCCCGCCACCGTCTCCGCGTACCAGCGGGCCCGCTTGGCCCGGTCCGAGCCGATCTGGGCGCGAAAGACCTCACGGGACAGGGTCACGAAGAGCCCGCCCGACGTCGCCGCCGGCGGGGCGCCCGGCGTGGGCCGGAGCGTGACGAGCAGCGCCTCGCGGAGGAACCGCTGGGCGTCCACCGCGAGGCGCCCGTACGCCATCCGGATCGAGGGGTCCTGCCCGAGGCTCGCCGCGATGCGCGGGCCGAGCTGGGGCGCGGGCATCAGCTCGTAGGTCGGGCGCAGCAGGACGTTCTCGACCATCGCCACGTCGAGATCCACGATGACCCCGAAGAGCCCGTAGCCGCCCATCGCGAGGGAGAAGAGCTCGGCGTTCTCGTCCGGCGAGCAGGTGACCACGTCGCCCGAGGCGAGCATGAGGCGAAGCGAGCGCACCGTGGAGCCGAAGGGCCCGTACGGCGCGGGCCAGCCGTGCGCGTTCACCGAGAACGTCGCGGCGACGCCGAAATCGTGATTGGACTGCATCACCGCGGGCGAGAAGCCCACCGCGTCCAGCGCGCCGATCACCTGCCGCCACCGCGCGCCCGCGGCGACGCGGTAGGTCTGGGCGGTCCGGTCGAGCTCGATCCAGGGCTCGGCCGGCGTCACGTCGAACGTCATCGCGACGCCGTCGCGGATGAGCGCCTGCCCGCCCATCGAATGGCGGGCCGCGCCCGGCGCGACCGGCCGACCCTCCGCGGCCGCCGCCTTCAGCTCGGCGCGGAGCGCGTCGAGCCAGGAATCCCCGGTGATCCGCGCGGGCCGCCAGTGCCGGGCGACCGGGGTCGCATTGAGCCGGCTCGCGTCGTCGAGGACCAGCGGCTTCGCGGGGCTCTGGGCGACCGCGGGAAGCGCGCGCAGGAGCGCGGCGGCGGCGCCCGTCCCGAGCAGCGCGCGGCGGGAGAGGGGCCGGGGCTTCATGGGCGCACCTGGATAGGGTAGCTGAGGAAGCCGCGGAAGCGGGCACGACCACCGCGCACGAAGGCACCCGCCCGCTCGATCGTCGCGAAGCGCTGCACGAGGCGGCCGATCGCCACCTGACCCTCCATGCGGGCCAGCCACATGCCCGCGCAGGCGTGGATGCCGCTGCCGAACGCCAGGTGCCGGTTGGGATGGCGGCGGAGATCGAGCCGGTCGGGCTCCGGGAACTGGGCGGGGTCGCGGTTGGCGGCCCCGATCCCGATGTGCACGTAGGCGCCGGTGGGCATCGGGACGCCGCCCAGCTCGGTGTCGCGCGCGGCCCGGCGGTTGCCGAGCTGGTTCGAGCTCTCGAGCCGGAGGAACTCCTCCACCGCACCCCCGATCAGCCGGGGATCCGCCCGCAGCTCGCGCAGCGCGTCCGGGTGGCGCAGCAGGAGATCGACCCCGTTGCCGATCAGGTTGGTCGTGGTCTCGTGCCCGGCGTTGAGGATGAAGATGCAGTTGTGCAGCAGCTCGAGCTCGCCCAGCCGCTCCTCGGCCAATCGTTCCTCGGAATGAACGCCCGGCCCGAGCGCGCTCCCCGCCGTGAGCTTGGAGAGGATCTCTCCTTCGTCGCGACTCGGCTCCCGCCCTCGCCGGTCGATGAGATCGCGCAGATACGCCTTGAACTCCTCCACCGCCCGGTTGCCGCGCGCCAGCTGCTCCAGGGTCAGCACCGGCTCGAGCGCGCCCAGGATGGCGAGCGACCAGTCGCGCAGCGGACCCCTCTCCGCCTCGGGCACCCCGAGCATGTCGCCGACGAGCTGGATCGGGACCGCCGCCGCGAAGTCCGCGATCAGGTCCATGCCCCCGCGGTCGGCGGCGCGGTCGAGCAGCCGATCGACGAGGTCCTCGATGCGGGGCTGGAGCGCCATCAGCGCCCGCGGCGTGAACGCGGGCGCCAGGAGCTTCCGGACCCGACTGTGATACGGGGGGTCGTTGAAGACGAGGCTCGTGGTGTGGTGCTCGTAGAGCGGGCCGTCGCCCAGGTTGGGCCGGAAGTCCACGGTCTTGTCCGAGCTCCAGGTCACCGGATCGCGGTACACCGCGGCGCAATCGTCGTAGCGGCTCAGGAAGTACGAGCCGTCGGACATCCGGTGCACGGGGTCGTGCTCGCGCAGCGCCCGGTAGACCGGAAAGGGCTCATCGAGGAAAGCGCCGTCGAGCCGCTTCAGGTCGAAGGCGCGCGCGGTCGCCTGCGCATCCATCATGGTGTCCCTCCCGCGATGAAGTCCCAGACCTGGTCCGGCGCCTCCCAGTGGGCGTTGTGGCCGACGCCCTCGAACACCCGCGCGCCGGGATCGATCCGGCGCATCTGCTCGAGGGTGACCATTGGGTCCCGGTCGCCCGCGGCCAGGCGCAGGGGCGCCTCGGCCAGACGCAGCAGCCCTTCGACCGACGGGCCCACCGCGCCGTAGGCACGTGGATCCATGGCGACCTGGAACCGACCGTCCGCGCCGCTCACGCCGGAGGCCGCGGTGGCCGAGGAGGCCTCCGCCAGACCCGCGAGCCCGGAGATCCGGAGGTAGCGCGCGGTCGCCTCCTCACGGGTCGCGAAGA
>CAMLFJ010000354.1 GCA_946479205.1 uncultured bacterium
CCCCGGCGCGGGGCCCCGGGGCTCGAGACCGAGTGCGGGCTCATGTACACCTCCGGCACCACCGGCCGGCCCAAGGGCTGCGTGCTGAGCAACTTCTATTACCTCAACGCGGGCGCCTGGTACCGCGGCCTGGGCGGACGGCTCGCCATCGAGCCGGGCCGCGAGCGCTTCCTCAACCCGCTGCCTCTCTTCCACATGAACTGCCTGGCGGTGACCGCGACCTGCGCGATTCTCACCGCCAACTGCGTGATCCTGCCCGAGCGCTTCAGCCCGCGCCGCTGGTGGGGCGACGTCGTCGCCACGCGGGCCACCATCATCCACTACCTGGGCGTGATGCCGCCGCTGCTGCTCAACCAGACGCCGGTACCGGAGGAGACCGCGCACCGGGTGAAGGCGGGGCTCGGCGCGGGGGTCGAGCCGGAGCTGCACGAGGCCTTCGAGCAACGGTTCGGGTTTCCGTTGGTAGAAGTCTGGGGCATGACCGAGACCGGGCGCATCTTCTCCGACTGCCTCGAGCCGCGCGCGATCCACACCCGGGCCTTCGGACGTCCCCGCGACGGCTTCGAGGCCCGCGTGGTGGACGACCAGGACCGTGAGGTGGCGTCGGACACCCCGGGGGAGCTGGTCGTGCGCTGGGGCGGACCGGAAGGCCCGCGCCACGGCTTCTTCTCCGGCTATCTCAAGAACGACGAGGCCACGCGCGAGGCGTGGCGGGGCGAGTGGTTCCACACCGGCGACGTGGTGCGCCGGACCGCCGACGGGATGCTGATCTTCGTGGACCGCAAGAAGAACATCATCCGGCGCTCGGGAGAGAACATCGCGGCCGCGGAGGTCGAGGCCACGCTCCAGGCCCACGAAGCGGTCGCCCAGGTGGCGGTGGTGGCGGCGCCCGACGAGATCCGTGAGGAAGAAGTCATGGCCTGCGTGGTGCCGATGGCCGGCGTCACCGCCGACCGGGCCCTCGCCGAGCGGCTCTGCGACTTCTGCCTCGATCGCCTGGCCTACTTCAAGGCGCCCGGCTGGGTGCTCTTCGTCGAGAGCCTCCCCACCACCGGCACCCAGAAGGTCCAGAAGACCCAGATCTTCCCTCCGGGCGAGGATCCGCGGCACCGGCCGGGCGCGGTGGACGTCCGCTCCCGCAAGAAGCGCGGCTGATCCGACGCCCCCGCGGGCGCGGCCATGCGCGGGCCTGCCGCGCGTATGCGCTAGAATAACGGGCATGGCCATTGCCGAGCGCTCCCTGCTCCTGGGCGACCTGCTGCGCCGCCGCATCCTGGTCCTCGACGGCGCGATGGGCACCATGATCCAGGGGCGGGGGCTCACCGCCGCCGACTTCGGGGGGCCCAAGTACGAGGGCTGCAACGAGCAGCTCAACCTGACCAGGCCCGACGTCATCGCCGACATCCACGCGGCCTATCTCGAGGCGGGCGCCGATCTCATCTCGACCAATACCTTCGGGTGTGCTCCATATGTGCTCGCCGAATATGGCCTAGCCGAGCGCTGCCACGACATCACCCTGGCGGCCGCCCGGATCTGCCGCGCGGCGGTGGACCGCGCCGACACCGCTGACCGCCCACGTTTTGTGATCGGCGCAATGGGACCGGGAACGCGGACCATCACGGTCACCGCGAACGTGACGTTCGAGGAGGTGCGCGACGGCTACTATCGCCAGGCGCGCGCTCTCATCGAGGGCGGCGTGGATGCGCTGCTGCTCGAGACCTGCCAGGACACGCTGAACGTCAAGGCCGCCGCGATCGGGGTCCGCCAGGCCCTGACCGAGGCCGGGATCAGCCTACCCCTCATGGTCAGCGGCACGGTGGAGCCGATGGGCACCATGCTCGCGGGCCAGGACGTGGACGCGCTCTACGCCTCGCTCGAGCATCTGGACCTGTTCTCGATCGGATTGAACTGCGCGACCGGCCCCGAGTTCATGACCGACCACCTCCGCACGCTGTCGGACGTGGCCACGTGCTTCGTCTCGGTCTACCCGAACGCGGGCCTGCCCGACGAGCACGGCCATTACGAGGAGACCGCGGAGAGCCTGGCCCACAAGATGCGCCGCTTCGTGGACGAGGGCTGGGTCAACGTGGTCGGCGGCTGCTGCGGGACGACGCCGGATCACATCCGCGCGCTGGCTCGACTGGTCGCGGGGCGGCCGTCACGCGTGCCGGCCGCCGAGCGCGCGCCCGCGGTGAGCGGCATCGAGTCGGTGTACCCGAGCGAGGATCTGCGGCCGGTCATCGTGGGCGAGCGCACCAACGTGATCGGCTCCCGGCGCTTCAAGGAGCTGATCGTCGAGGAGAAGTTCGAGGAGGCCTCCGAGATCGGGCGGGCCCAGGTCCGGGGCGGCGCGCAGGTGCTGGACGTCTGCCTCGCCAACCCGGATCGCGACGAGGCGGCCGACATGGACCGCTTCATGGACTTCGTGACCCGCAAGGTCAAGGCGCCGCTGATGATCGACTCCACCGATGCCCGGGTGCTGGAGCTGGCCCTGCGCAAGTGCCAGGGCAAGGCCCTCGTGAACTCGATCAACCTGGAGGACGGGGAGGAGCGCTTCGAGTCGGTGGTCCCGCTGATCCGGACCTACGGCGCGGCGGTGGTGGTCGGGTGCATCGACGAGGACAAGCAGCAGGGCATGGCGGTCACCCGGCAGCGCAAGCTGGCCATCGCGGAGCGGACTCACGGGCTGCTCACCGGCAAGTACGGAGTCCCCGAGCGCGACCTGATCTTCGACCCGCTCGTCTTCCCGGTGGGCACCGGCGACGCCAACTACATCGGCTCCGCGGTCGAGACCATCGAGGGCGTGCGGGCGATCAAGACGCGCTTCCCGCAGGCCAAGACCATCCTCGGCATCTCGAACGTGTCCTTCGGCCTGCCCGCGGCCGGCCGGGAGGTGCTGAACGCGGTCTTCCTCTACGAGTGCACCAAGGCGGGCCTCGACTACGCGATCGTCAACAGCGAGCGGCTCGAGCGCTACGCGTCGATCCCCGAGGAGGAGCGCCGGCTCGCCGAGGACCTGATCTACTGGCGCGGCGCGGACCCGGTCGCCGCCTTCGCGGCCCACTTCCGCGGCCGCACCCGCGCCGCCAAGGACACCGGCGTCAAGCTCCCCCTCGACGAGCGGCTCGCCCGCTACATCGTGGAAGGCTCCAAGGAGGGCCTGCTCGACGACCTGGCCCTGAAGCTCGAGGAATCGGGCGCGCTCGACATCATCAACGGGCCGCTCATGACGGGCATGGCGGAGGTCGGGCGCCTCTTCAACGACAACCAGCTCATCGTGGCCGAGGTGCTCCAGTCCGCGGAGGCCATGAAGGCCTCCGTCGCCTATCTCGAGGGGTTCATGGCCAAGGACGAGAACGCCTCCCGCGGCACCATCGTGCTCGCGACCGTGAAGGGCGACGTCCACGACATCGGCAAGAACCTGGTCGAGATCATTCTCAAGAACAACGGCTACCGGATCGTCAACCTGGGGATCAAGGTGCCGCCCGAGGAACTGATCGCCGCGTACCACAGCCACAAGCCCGACGCGATCGGGCTCTCCGGGCTCCTGGTGAAGTCGGCGCAGCAGATGGTGATCACCGCCCAGGACCTGCGCGCGGCCGGAGTGGAGATCCCGCTCTTCGTGGGCGGGGCGGCGCTCACCCGCAAGTTCACCGCGACGCGGATCGCCAGCGAGTACGGCGGTCTGACCCTCTACGCGAAGGACGCGATGGACGGCCTCGACCTGGCCAACCGGCTCTTCGGCGCCACCACCCGCGACGCGCTGGTGGAGCGCCTGCGCGCCGATCAGGAGGCGCTGCGCGCGGGCGCCGATGCCGCCGCGGCGATCGCGGTGGCGCCCGTACCCGCGGCCGCCCCGAGCCGCTCGGCGGTCTCGCGCTCAGCGCCGGTGCCGACCCCGCCGGATCTCAAGCCCCACCTGCTGCGGAACGTCCCGCTCACCCACGTCTTCCCGTACCTGAACCTCCAGATGCTGCTGGGCCGGCATCTCGGGGTGAAGGGCTCGGTGGCGCGGCTGCTCGAGCAGGGCGATCCCAAGACGGTCGAGATCAACGAGGTCGTGGAGCAGCTCGAGCGCGAGGCGATCGGGCAGGGGCTGCTCCAGGCCAACGGCCTCTACCGGTTCTACGAGGCGGCGGCGGCGGGCGACGATCTCGTGCTCTTCGACGAGGGCGCGGAGGCCGCGCGCTTCCACTTCCCGCGCCAGGCCACCGGCGAGCGGCTCTGCCTCTCCGACTACGTGCGCGAGCAGGGCGGCGGCGAGAAGGACTACGTCGCGCTCTTCGCGGTCACCTGCGGGGCGGGGGTGCGCGACCTGGCCGAGCGCTGGAAGGAGGAGGGCCACTACCTCCGGTCCCACGCGCTGCAGGCGCTGGCCATCGAGACCGCGGAGGCCTTCGCCGAGATGCTGCACGCCCGGCTGCGCACCCAGTGGGGCTTCCCGGAT
>CAMLFJ010000355.1 GCA_946479205.1 uncultured bacterium
TGGCATTGTTTTTCGGTGGTCTCGTGATGCTGACGTCGGCGTGCGCCACGTCGGAGGAGTGGTCGGACTGGAGAGGCCACAACACCCACTTCGCCTCGGGCACTCACGGGGTGTTCTCGCTGCGGAACAACAAGGACGGCTCGAATCCCCGCGTCTCCCGCACTGACGTGGATGCCGCGCGCCAGGAGAGCTGGTGGGGCAAGGCGATCACGGTGAGCCCGGAGCAGATCTTCCAAATCTAGACGACCCGAATGCTCCGGCACCGCCCGAGACTCCTGGGCGGCCTGTTGCTCACGGCCGCCCTGGTCGTCTTCGGGGGCGTGGGTCACGCCGCCGCTCCCGAAGACACCCTGATGCCCCTCGAGAAATACACGACGCTCAAGGGCAAGAGCCTGGCGTCTGCCCATCGGACGCGCCTGCTCCAGTTCTCGGAACAGATCTACAACTGCCTGCCCTGGCTCGACGTGCGCCGGGGCGGGCTCGGCTTCCCGCGCGCCCGCGACAGCCAGGACGACGACCGCTACCTCTCCACCTGGATCTACGTGGACCAGCGCGAGGATCCGGTCTTCGCGGCCCTCCCCCGGGAGCGCCGGGTCTCCGCGATGTTCTCCCGCTACGGCGTGGACATGCTACGGCGGATGTCCTCGCTCGCCGAAGTGGTCGACGACGGCGACGTGTCCGGCCTCTCGGTCGTGCTTACCTGGCTCAAGCCCGGAACGAGCCGGCCCGGCAACAAGGCGGTGAACGAAACGTTCGCGCTCTTCATCGACAAGACCACGCTGCGCGAGTTCCTGGCCAAGCGCGTGTCGGCCGAGGAGTTCACCAACCGGGCCAAGTTCACGCTCTTCGACGGCGAGGACCCGGTGGGACGCGTGCCGATCGAGGTCTGGGAGGATTCGTTCAACTCGACCTACAAGGCGACCAACATCGTCCCCCCGAAAGGGGCCGTCTGCCCCTAACGATCAGGACCCGCTCCGGGCCTGTCCCGCCCCGTTTCTGACCCCGGGTTTGACACCCCCGGGGGGTTCCGATAGCATCAAATCCACACGATGAAACTCCCCAATCGCCAGAAGACCCAGTTTTCCCTCGTCTATCTGTTCATCGCGCTGATGGTCGTCCTCTCGGTGCAGAGCTGGCTGCGGGCGCCTCAGACGGTGGACATCCCGATGAGCCAGTTCCTGGCCCTGGTTCGCGAGGGCAAGGTGGTCAAGGTCACGCTGGGCGAGCGGGAGATCCAGGGCATCGCGAAACCGGGCTCGCTGCCGATGCCCCCGCCGGGTCCCGGGGACCGCCTCCGCGCGCTGCTGGGCCCGCAGGAGGGGCCGACCGCGTTCACCACCGCGCGGATCCCGGCCACCGAGGACTACCAGATCGTCCGCGAGCTCGAGACCGCGAAGGTCGAGTTCTCCGGGCGCATCGAGTCCACCTTCTGGCGCGATCTGTTCTCGTGGGTGGTCCCGCTCATCATCATGGCCGCGCTGTGGCTCTTCCTGATGCGCCGCATGGGCGGCGGACCCACCCAGGCCCTGTCCTTCGGCCGCTCCAAGGCCAAGATCTACGATCGCAAGGAGCTGAAGACGACCTTCGCGGACGTGGCCGGGGTGGAGGAAGCCAAGGCCGAGCTGGTCGAGGTGGTGGACTTCCTCAAGAACCCGAGGAAGTACCAGCGCCTCGGCGGCCGCATTCCGAAGGGGGTGCTCCTCGTCGGGCCGCCGGGCACCGGCAAGACGCTTCTGGCGCGCGCGGTGGCGGGCGAGGCCGACGTGCCGTTCTTCTTCCTGTCCGGCTCCGAGTTCGTCGAGATGTTCGTGGGGGTGGGCGCGTCCCGCGTGCGCGACCTCTTCGAGCAGGCCAAGGAGAAGGCGCCCTGCATCGTCTTCATCGACGAGCTCGACGCCATCGGCAAGACCCGCGCGGGCAACACCGGGTTCCTGTCGGGCCACGACGAGCGCGAGCAGACGCTGAACCAGCTCCTCGCCGAGATGGACGGCTTCGACTCGTCCAAGGGCGTGATCATCATGGCCGCCACCAACCGGCCCGAGGTGCTGGACGCGGCGCTCCTGCGCGCCGGCCGCTTCGACCGCCAGGTGGTGGTGGACAAGCCGGACGTGAAGGGCCGCGAGGCGATCCTCCAGGTGCACGCCCGCAACGTGAAGCTGGCCCCGAGCGTGGATCTGCACGTGCTCGCGGCCCGCACCCCGGGCATGGCGGGCGCGGACCTCGCCAACCTCATCAACGAGGCCGCGCTGCTCGCCGCGCGCAAGGGCAAGGAAGCGGTGGACATGGCCGATCTCGAGGAAGCGGTGGACCGCGTGGTCGGCGGCCTCGAGCGCAAGAGCCGCGTGCTCTCCGACAAAGAGCGCGACATCGTCGCGCATCACGAAATTGGCCACGCATTGGTCGCCTCCTCCCTGCCCCAGGCGGACCCGGTGCACAAGGTGACCATCATCCCGCGCGGGGTGGCCGCGCTCGGCGCGACCTACCAGCTCCCGCTGGAGGACCGCTACCTGCTCACCCGCAGCGAGCTGGAGGACCGGATCGCGGTCCTGCTGGGCGGGCGGGTGGCCGAAGAGGTCATCTACGGCGAGGTCTCCACGGGGGCCCACAACGACCTGGAGCGCGCCACCGAGCTGGCCCGCCTGATGGTCATGCAGTACGGCATGTCCGAGCAGCTCGGCCCCATGACCTTCGGCGGGGGCCAGCAGGCCATGTTCCTCCGCGGCTCGGGCCTGCCGCAGGAGCGCGAATACAGCGAGGAGAGCGCGCGTCGCATCGACGGCGAGACGCGCGCCATCATCGACCGCATCTACGATCGCGTGCGCGATCTCCTGACCGCCCGCAAGCGGGTGCTCGTGGAGGCCGCCACCGAGCTCAAACAGAAAGAGACGCTGGAGGGCGACCGGCTCAGGGAGCTGCTGGCCGGGGAGCCCGCGGGAGTGCCACGATGATCTCTGTCAAGCGCAGCACGCTGGCGTTCATTGTGCTGGTCACCCTGGTGGTCGGCGCGGGCCTCGGCACCTGGGGCGCGGGCGCGGTCGACCAGGTCAAGCCGTCCGGACCGGGCGGGCTCCCCTTCACCACCCTGCCCTCGGGCACGCAGCCGCGGGTCATCCCCGCCGCCCTGCCGGTTCCCTCGGGCAGCTTCGCCCAGGTCGCGGAGAGCGTCGGGCCGGCGGTGGTCAACATCAACACGGTGACCCGGGTGAGCGGCCGCACCCCGGTGGAGGAGTTCTTCGGCGACGAGTTCTTCAAGCGCTTCTTCGGGGACGCGCCCGAGCGCCAGCAGGTGCAGCGCAGCCTCGGCTCCGGGGTGATCGTGGATCCCTCCGGCATCGTGCTCACCAACGCCCACGTGGTCGAGCGGGCCACCGAGATCGAGGTGTCCACCGCGGACGGCAAGAAGCACAAGGCCAAGCTCGCGGGGGTGGACAAGAAGACCGACCTGGCGGTGCTCAAGCTTCAGGGTGGCGGGCCTTACCCGGCCGCCAACCTCGGCGACTCCGACGCGGTGCGGGTGGGCGACTGGGTGCTCGCCATCGGCTCGCCGTTCGGGCTGCAGAAGACGGTGACCGCCGGCATCATCAGCGCCAAGGGCCGCTCCATCGGCCAGGGCCCCTTCGACGACTTCCTCCAGACCGACGCGGCCATCAACCCGGGGAACTCCGGCGGCCCGCTCGTGAACATGTCGGGCGAGGTGGTCGGCATCAACAGCGCGATCCTCTCCCGCACCGGCGGCAACGTGGGCATCGGCTTCTCGATCCCGGTGAACATGGCCAAGCGCATCTACACCGAGCTGGCCGCCAAGGGCAAGGTCACGCGCGGCTGGCTCGGGGTGTCCATCCAGCCCCTCACCCCCGAGCTCGCCAAGAGCTTCGGGCTCAAGGAGCCGAACGGCGTCCTCATCTCGGACGTGATGCAGCAGAGCCCGGCCGCCGCGGCGGGCATCGCCTCCGGCGACGTCATCATCGAGTTCGACAAGAAGAAGGTGGACTCGCCCCAGGAGCTGCAGAAGGCGGTGGCCGCGACCACGCCCGGGCGCGCGGTGCCGCTCAAGGTCTGGCGCGAGAAGGCCGAGAAGACGCTCGAGATCAAGATCGGCGAGACGCCCGACGAGACGGTCGCGCTCAAGCCCACCAGCAAGGGCAAGAGCCTCCTCGGCCTCGACGTGCGCCCGATCACCCCGGAGCTGGCCCGCCAGCTGAATTTGAGAACCCCGGACGGCGTCATCGTCTTCTCGGTGGACGAGGAGAGCGCGGCATCCGAGGCCGGGCTGCAGCGCGGCGACGTGATCCGCGAGGTCAACCGGCAGAAGGTGCGGAGCGTCCAGGACTTCGAGCGGGTGACCAAGGACGTGAAGGACGGCGACCGCGTCACCGTGCTGCTGCAGCGCGGCCCGCAGTCCCTCTACGTCGCCTTCACCGTCGC
>CAMLFJ010000356.1 GCA_946479205.1 uncultured bacterium
TAGGTGCGCGCGGCCTCGAGGGCCATGTCGTTGCGGTCGCCTTCCCACGAGGGCGGCACCAGGACCATGCGGCGCACCCCGGCCAGATCCATCTGGAAGAGCAGCGTCTCCTTGAGGATCTGGTACGGCTTCTGTGCTTCCGCCGCGCGACCGGCCGGCCACGGCCGGCTGGGGCTCTCCGCGGCCCAGAGATGCACCTGCGAGTCGACGATGTCCATCTCGGTCTCTCCTGTGGGAGCGGATTCTACCGCGGGGCCTTGAGCCGGAGATCCTCATACGGCGCCGAGTACGAGAAGCCCTTGATGTGATCCACGCACGCTTCCTCCACCCGCGGGCCGATGCCCCAGAGGAAGGCGAGCTCGTAGATGGGCACGTACATCGCGCGGTCCTGCATGATCTGCTGGATCTGGTGCAGCATGCCCTCGCGCTTCTTGCGGTCCAGCTCGCGGGCCTGGCGCTCGAAGAGCGTCTCGATCTCCGGGACCACCCCCGATGAGTAGATGCCGTTCTTGGTGACGTAGACCTCGATGCGGGTGGCCGCGTTGCCGGCGGGTGCGCCCAGGCCCATGATCACGCCTCGGAGCTTGTGCTCGCGCCACGCGGTGAGGAAGGAGGCGCGCTCCATGGTGCGCAGGCGCGTGCGGATGCCGACGGCCTGCAGATAGCCGCCGATGGCCTCGGCCAGCGAGAAGAATGGCGGAAACGGGGTGAGGTCGCCCGCGTCGAAGCCGTTGGGGTAGCCGGCCTCGGCGAGGAGCTTCTTGGCCCGGGCGGGGTCGTAGGCGGGCGGCGGATACGCCCGCGCGAAATCGAGGACGCGCGGGATGAGGCCCCCGGTGGGATGCGAGAGGCCGAGCGTCTCGGCCTGGTTGAGCCCGTCGCGGTCGAGGGCATGGCTCGCGGCCAGGCGGACGCGCCGGTCGTGCCACGGCGACTTGGGATCCCACTGCTCGGGCAGGTCGAGGAAGACCACACCTGGTGGCATGGCGGCGGCGAGGCGCAGGCCCGGCGTGCGCTTGACTTCCTGCGCGGTGGGGCCGCTCAGCAGATAGACGATGTCCACGTCGCCCGCCTTGAGCGCGGCCGCCCGCGTCGTCTCGTCGGGCATGCTGCGGAAGACGAGGCGCTTGACCGAGGGGACTTTTCTCCAGTAGCCCTCGAACGCTTCCATCACCAGATCGATGCCCGGGTTGAAGCTCACCACCCGGTACGGGCCGGCCCCGATCGGCGCCCTCTTGAAGCCGTCATCGCCCACCTTCTCCACGTACTTGCGGGGCACGATCCACGCCGCGCCGGTGGCGGACGTGCCGTAGAAGGTCATGAAGTCGGGCCACGCCTCCCGGAGGTGGAAGCGCACCCGCCCGGCGTCCACGATCTCGACGTCGCGCACGCGGTCTCGGAGCAGCTTGGCCGCGGCGCCCTTGTAGCGCTCGAACGAGAACTTCACGTCGTCCGCGGTCACCGGGTCGCCGTTGTGGAACTTCGCGTTCTTGCGCAGGACGAACTCGTAGACGAGCCCGTCCTTCGAGACCGTCCAGGACTCGGCCAGGCTCGGGGTGTTCTCCCCGCCCGGCATCGGCTTCACCAGCGCGTCGTGCACGGCGTAGAGCACCATGAACGGGTTGATGAACGCCTCGGTGTCGCTCGGATCGAGCCACTTGGTGGCCAGCGTGACGTGCAGTCCCCAGGTGAGCGTGCCCTCGGGCGCCGCGGCGGCGGGGGCGTGAAGGCCGACGAGCGGGAACAGGACGACGACGGCAATGAGCGCGCGACGAAGGAGGAACGGTCTCACCATGACACCTCCGGTCCGTTCGGTCGGCTAATGGTACACCGGCGCGGCGGGCAGCCGGGCGGGGTCGAAGGGCTCGAGATCGAGCGACGTGGCGTGGCCGTCCGCGATGAGCTCGGCCAGCGCCAGGCCGGTGCCCGGCGCGTTGAGCATGCCCCAGGGGCCGTGGCCGGTCGCCACATAGGCGCCCGCGGCGCCGGGAACGCGGCCGATCAGCGGGATGCCGTCCTCCGCGATCGGCCGGTAGCAGGCCTGGCGGCGCTCGATGGGCGCGGCGGCCAGCGCGGCGGAGACGCGCCCGGCGGCGCGGGCCAGCGTGGCGCAGCCGGCGTCGCTCACCTCCACGCCCTCCGCGGACTCCGGCAGCGGCTGGCGATCGGCCATGCCGCACACGTAGACGGTGCCGTCGGGGCGCGGGATGACCTCGGGCTCGAGCGCGCGGCCGTCCGCGGTGCGGTAGTCCATGAAGAGCGCGTGCGCGGGCACATCGGCGGCGGTGAGCGTCACGCTGTAGCCCTTGAGCCCGTGGATGCTCGGCAGCGCCAGGCCCTTCACGCGGCCCGTCCACGGGCCCATCGCGAGCACGACCGCGTCGGCCTCGATCGTCTCGCCGTCCACCGTCACGCCAGTCACCGCGCGGCCGCGCGTGGTCACGGCCTGGACGACGCCCTTGCGGAGCTCGGCCCCGCGTTCACGGGACGCGTCGATCAGCGCGGTCGTGAAGAGGGCCGGGTGGACCTGGGCCGTCGTCTCGGTCGAGCCGAGCGCGCCCGCCACGATGGCGGGGCCGTCGATCCAGCGTGGGGCGGGGATCCGGTGGCCGCCCGCCACCGCGCCCTTCTCCCGCGCGGCCAGCATGAAGGTGTCCATTCGACGATACCCATAGTCTGATCCGATCTCGCGCGCCAGCTCCGCGTGCAGCGCGAAGCTCAGCCGGGCCAGCGGGCCCACCTCGGTGTTGTCGCACCAGTCGAGCGCGAGGAAGCCGCCCGACTTGCCGGAGGCCGCGCAGGCCACGCCGGTGCGTTCCACCACCGTGACCGCGACCCCGCGCCGGGCCAGGTAGTAGGCCACCACGGCGCCCATCACGCCGGCGCCGCAGACGATGACGTGCCGAGGAGAGGTCATGGCCGATCCGCCGCACAGGGTAGTACAATCCCCCGCGAACCCCCAGTCCAATCGCCAGCCCGATCAGAGGAGGGCTTCTCATGGACCACGGCGTCGTCATGTTCCCCACCGAGTACTCGATCGCCCCGGACGAGCTGGCGCGCGCCCTCGAGGAGCGCGGCTTCGAATCGGTGTGGTTCCCCGAGCACACCCACATCCCGGGGAGCCGCAAGAGCCCATGGCCGGGCGGGGGCGAGCTGCCCCGCGACTACTGGTCGTCCTACGATCCCTTCGTCGCGCTGATGGCGGCGGCCGGAGCGACGAAGCGCCTCAGGCTCGGCACCGGCATCTGCCTCGTGATCGAGCGCGATCCGATCGTCACCGCCAAGGAGGTGGCCACCCTCGACCGGCTCTCGGGCGGCCGCGTGCTCTTCGGCATCGGCGGCGGCTGGAACGCCGAGGAGATGGAGAACCACGGGACCGCGTGGAAGAGCCGCTGGCGGGTCCTGCGGGAGCGGGTGCTCGCGATGAAGACGATCTGGACGGAACGCGAGGCGAGCTATCAGGGCGAGTTCGTCCGCTTCGAGAAGATCTGGGCCGACCCCAAGCCCCTGCAGAAGCCGCACCCGCCCATCCTCATCGGCGGGGACGGGGAGCGTACCTTCGACCGCGTCGTCGAGTTCGGCGACGGCTGGATGCCGATCATGCGCCCGCACGCCAACCCGGTGGAGAAGATCCCCGCCCTGCGCGAGCGGTTGAAGACGGCCGGGCGCGATCCCAGGTCGGCGCCGGTGTCCATCTTCTTTGCGCCTCCCAAGCGGGAGGCGCTCGACGCGCTCGCGGCCGCGGGCGTCACGCGCGCCATCTTCGGCCTGCCGTCCGAGCCCCGGGACTCGGTGCTGCCGCGGCTCGACGGCTACGCGAAGCTGCTGCGGGCCTGATCGCGGCGAGACCGCTCCGCTAGCGCGGGACCGCCGCCGCCCGGAAGTTGCGGCGCCACGCCCCGCTCAGGACGAAGCGCGGAAACGTGATCCACTGCTCGACGACGAAGCGGCTCACGAAGTCGAGGGGCCCGTCGAACGGCGCCGGCGCCTCGCGCTCCCGCGCGTGCCCTCGCCCTTCGATCAGGACGCCGGCCACGAGGCACGCGAGGCCGATGCCGACGTCGAGCGCGGACCGGACGCCGACGCCGACCACCAGGATCAGCGTGCCGGCCTGGAAGAGGGGCACCGCCACCAGGTGAACCAGCAGGTTCACGCGGTCCCGGTGCTTGGCCGCGTAGTCGTCCCACTGCCAGGCGAGAAGGTGCGGTCTGATCATCCGGAGCCTCCTTCGGTGGGGCCGTTCGGAGCGACCAGGATCTTGCCGGCGCGCTCACCCTGTTCGGCGTGGGCCACCGCCGCCTTGATCTCCCCGATGGGGTAGACCTTCTCGACGGGGGCGGTGAGGAGCCCCTGCCGGACCTGCTCGCCCAGCTCCGCGTAGATCGCCCGGATCTCGGCGAGCGAGCGGGTGGCCAGCGCGCG
>CAMLFJ010000357.1 GCA_946479205.1 uncultured bacterium
CCGTACGCGCCGCGCTACTACGATCGCGGCCGCTGGTAGTATCCTCGGCGGGTGCACCGCCCACCGTCCGGCTTCCGCTGGCTGATCCCGGTCATCGGAAGCGTGGCGGTGCTGGCGGCGCCCTCGCCGGACGGCTTGAGCGCAGAGGGCCAAAGCGTTCTCGCGGTGATCGTGCTCGCCATCGGGCTCTGGGGCTTCGAGATCCTTCCTCCCGGTGTCACCGGCATCGTCGCGATCATCGCCCTCGTCTTCACCCACGCGGTGCCGGGCATACGCGAAGGACTCGCCGGCTTCGCGGATCCCATCGCGTACTTCCTGATCGGCATCCTGACCCTGGGGGTCGCGGTGTCGCGGAGCGGTCTCGCCGAGCGCGTGGCCCACCTGTTGCTCGCGCGCGGGCGAGGTCGGGCGGGCGCGCTCTACGCGCACCTGCTGCTCGCGCTGCCCGTGCTCACCCTGATGCTCCCATCGGCCACCACCCGCACCGGTATCCTCGTCCACGTCTACGGCCAGGCCTTCGCGCTCGGCCGCGTACCGGCCGGCGCGCCGCTCGCCCGCGCCATCATGCTGGTGCTGAACTCGGTGAACCGGCTGTCGTCCACCATATTGTTGACCGGCGGCATCACGCCGATCGTGGCCGCCGGCCTCATCGGCGCGACTTCGTGGACCCGGTGGTTCGTGCTGATGAGCGTGCCCTACCTGGCCCTGATCAGCCTCGCCGCCGCCGCCATCTACCTGCGCTACCGCCGCGGCTTTCACGCCGAGGTCCAGGTGCCGCCCCGGCCCGCGCCGCGCCCGCTCTCCGGCGTCGAGTGGCGGACCGCGCTGATCACCGCGGGCGCCGGGGTCCTCTGGCTGACCGACTCCATCCACCACTGGCATCCGACCCTGCCCGCGCTCCTGGCCTGGGTGTGCTTCCTGATGCCGGGCCTGGGTGTGCTCACCTGGCGGCAGTTCGAGCAGGAGGTCGGCTGGGCGAACTTCTTCGTGCTCGCCTCGTCGCTGTCCCTGGCGCAGGCGCTCTCGCGCTCGGGCGCGAGCGCGTGGCTGGCCGGCGGCGTGGTGGGGGCGGCCCGCTCGGTGGCCGAGTCGCCCTGGATGGTGGTGGGCGTGCTGCTCGTGGCCTCCGCGCTGGTGCGGCTCATGATCCCGAACATCACCGGCTTCCTCGCCACCACGATCCCGGTGGCGATGTCGGTGGGAACGACCGCGGGCCTGAACCCCATCCTCTGCGGGCTCATCGTCACCATCGCGGGCGACGCGGTCCTCTACTATCCGGCGCAGGCCGCCTCGTCGCTGGTGGTCTACGAGCGCGGGCACCTCACCGCCGGAGAGATCTTCGGCTTCGGTCTCCTGATGACCGCGCTGGCCGCGGTGGTCGTTCTCGCGGTGGCGCTACCGTACTGGGCCTTGATCGGGGAGCCGCTCGTTGCCGGCCGATGAGCCGGGCCGGGCGAGCTAGCGACGGTCGAGGACTTCGCGGACCTTGGCGACGAGGGCGACCGGCGTGAACGGCTTGCCGAGCAGGAGCAGGCCCGCGTCCACCACGCCGTGGCGGACGATGGCGTCGCCGGTGTAGCCCGACATGTACAGCACGCGCATGTCGGGCCGGGTGGCCCGCACGCGGTCCACCATCTCGCGGCCGCTCATGCGCGGCATCACCACGTCGGTGAGGATGAGGTCGACCCGGGCGCCTTCCTGCTCGTAGACCCCGACCGCGTTGAGACCGTCGCTCGCTTCCAGCACGGTGTAGCCCTGCCGCTCCAGCACCTCGCGGGCGAGCGCCCGCACGTCGGCCTCGTCCTCGACCAGCAGGATGGTCTCCTTGCCGGTCGTGGGCGGGGGTGCCCCGGGCTCGTCGGCGCCGCCGGTCTCGGCCGCCGCCTCGACCTGGGGCAGGTAGATCTCGAAGGTCGTGCCGCCGCCCACCACGCTGCGGACGTGGATCGCGCCGCCGTGCTGGCGCACGATTCCGTGCACCATCGAGAGCCCGAGGCCGGTGCCCTTGCCGGGTTCCTTGGTGGTGAAGAACGGCTCGAAAATCCGGGCCTGGGTCGCCGCGTCCATGCCGGTGCCGGTGTCCATCACGCGGAGCACCGCGTACGGGCCGGGCGGGAGCGCCTCCGGCCGGTCGGGGGGCGCCGCGCCGAGCCGCACGTGGTCCGTCTCGAGACCGAGGGTCCCGCCGCTCGGCATCGCGTCGCGCGCGTTGACCGCGAGGTTCATCAGGGCCTGTTCGAGCTGGGCTCGATCCGCGTTCACCCGTCCCGCTCCCGCTCCCGGCGTCACGAGCAGGTCCACGTCCTCGCCGATGAGCCGGCGCAGCATCGTGCTCACGTCCGCCACGGTGGCGTTGAGATCGAGCACCTTCCGCTGGAGCACCTGCTTGCGGCTGAAGGCCAGGAGCTGGCGGGTGAGGGCGGCGGCGCGGTCCGCGGTCTTCTGGATCACCTCCACGCTGCGGCGGGCCGGATCGTCGCCCTTGAGCTTGCCGAGGAGCAGGTGCGAGCGGCCGGTGATGATGGTGAGCAGGTTGTTGAAGTCGTGCGCGACGCCGCCCGCGAGGCGGCCCACCGCCTCCATCTTCTGGGCCTGCCGGAGCTCTTCCTCGAGCTCGAAGCGCTGGGTGATGTCCATCATCGCGCCGATCATGCGCGAGGCCCGGCCGTCCCCGTCGTGCAGGACGTAGCCCCGATCGAAGACGTGGGCGTACGAGCCGTCGGCGCGGCGGTAACGATACTCCGCGCTCCAGCTCTCGGCCCCGCGCTCCACCGCGGCGTGGATATCGCTCTTGATCCGCTCCCGATCGTCCGGATGGATGGTCTCGTACCACCACGCGACGTCCGGGCCGACCTGCTCCGGCGTGTAGCCGAAGAGCGTGCTCACGCCCTCGTTCCACCACAGCGCGTCGCTCACGAGATCCCAGTCCCACACCGCGTCGTTGGTGGCGCGCGCCACGAACTGGAAGCGGTCCTGGCTCTCTCGCAGCGCCCGGACCAGCCGCTCCGCGGTGCCGCGGGCGATCTGCTCGGCCTCCAGGATCTGGGCGTTGCGGATCGCGATGGCGGCCTGCGCGGCGAGCCGTACCAGGACCGATTCGTGCTGGTCGGTGAAGGTGCGCGCCGAGCGGTTGTCCACGTAGAGCAGGCCCTCGATCCGGTCGTCGATCAGGATCGGCACCGCCATCTGGGCCTGGATGCCCAGCCGCCGGACCTGCTCCATGTAGCGGGGGCTGATGTGGCTATCCTGAAGATAGTCGCTCGTGCGCAGGGGCCGGCGCTCCTCGAGCACCTGGCCGCCGAGTCCCTGGCCGGCCTCGACCCGCGTCTCGGCGAGCGCGTCGTACCACGGGGAGGTCCAGTAGCGCAGCAGGACCGCGTCGGACTCGGGGATGCGCAGGCCGATCACCGCGCCGTCGCTGCGGCACAGCTCCTGCGCGGCCTCGGTGACCCGGCGGAGCACGGTGGCGAGCTCCGGCGCGGCGCCGATCGTGCGGGCGAGGTCGGCCAGCACCTCCGCCTCGCGCCGGCGCCGCTCCTCCTCCGCGAAGAGCCGGGCGTGCTCGAGGGTGATCGCGGCCTGGTCGGCCAGGGCCTCCGCCAGCTGCACCGCGCGCGCGTCGAAGACGGTCCCGGTCGCGGTGCGCACCGCGAGCACGCCGATGAGCCGGTCCTGCGTGAGCAGCGGCACCGCGAGGATGGCGCGGTCGGGTCCCGCGTCCATGTGCGCGCGCAGGGACGCGGGGATGTCCATGCGGGTGTCGGCGAGGACGTCCGCGCTCGTGATCGTGCGTCGCTCGCGCATGGCGAGGCCGACCGCGCCCGATCCGATCTCGCGCACCGGCCGCCAGCCCGTGGTCGGCGCCGAGGGGCCGTGCGCCACCGCCATCGCGAGCAGGTTCGCCGAGTCGTCGTCGAGCCGGTACACGACCGCAGAGCCGCCGCCCAGCAGGGAGCGCAGGCTCTCGGCGATCCGCCCGCCGACCACGTCGGGGTCGAGCCGCTCGGAGAGCAGCCGGCCGATGCCGGTGAGGGCCCGGGTCTCCTGCAGGCGGGTCCACTGCTCCTCGAGCAGGCGCGCGTTCTCCTGCTCGAGGGCACGCAGGCGGGCGTGGAGCGCCGTCTCGTCCTCCATCTCCGCGCGGCTCTCGGGGCTTGTCGGTGGCATCCGCCTGTAGGGCAGCAAGGACCACGCCACAGGCAAGTATCTGAAATCGTGGCGGATCTTGCCCCTCGGCGGTCGCAAACTGTCAGTCCGCGACTGAAAATGAGCAACGCGGCCGGGACAAGCCCCGGGCCCTCTGCTACGATCCGCCCACCGTCGCCAGCCGCAACCTCATCCGGGAGCTATGCTGCCATGACGACCGACCCGAAGATGATCAATCACCTCTGGACGCACAAGACGCAGG
>CAMLFJ010000358.1 GCA_946479205.1 uncultured bacterium
CCTGCGCCGACCCCCCCACCCCGCCCCCCCCCCACCTGGGAGTGGGGGGAGCCGAGGCGGGGGGAGCTGAGGCGGGCCGAGGGGGCGGAGGCGTTCGGGGCGGTGGCGGAGGCGAGCGGGCCGGGGGCGCGGAAGGCGCGCGACGCGCGGCTCGGCGAGCTGGCCGCGCGCGCGACGGCGGAGGAGCGCGACCTGCTCCAGCGCGTGATCTTCGGCGAGATGCGCATGGGCCTCTCCGAGGGGCTCGTGCTGGAGGCCATCGCGGAAGCGGCCGGCGTGGCGCCGGCGGCGGTGCGCCGCGCGGCGCTGGTGACCGGCGACCTCACCACGGTGGCGGCGCTGGCGCTGGGGCAGGGGGCGGAGGCGCTGGCCGCCGCGGCGCCACGCGTCTTCGTGCCGCTGCTGCCGATGCTGGCCGAGATCGCGGGCGACGTGGACGAGGCGCTGGCTGCCCACGGCGGCACCTCCGCGTTCGAGTACAAGTACGACGGCGCGCGCATCCAGCTCCACCGCGAGGGCGACCGGGTGGCGATCTGGAGCCGCCGCATGTCCGACGTCACCCGGAGCCTCCCCGACATCGTGGCCATCGCGCGGCGTGATCTCGGCGGTGCCCCGTTCATCCTGGACGGCGAGGTGGTGGCCCTCGACGCGGCGGGCCGGCCGCTTCCCTTCCAGGAGCTGATGCGTCGCTTCCGCCGGGTGCGGGGCGTGGAGGCCGCGGTCGCGGAGCTGCCACTCACCCTGCATCTCTTCGACTGCCTGATGGCCGACGGCCGCTCGCTGCTGGACGAGCCCTACGCGCGGCGCTGGGAAGCGCTCGAGCGGGTGACCGGCGGCCGCTGGCTCGCCGAGCGGGCGATGATCACGAGCGCGCCGGAGGGCCAGGCGGTGATGGCCCGCGCTCTCGCCGCGGGCCACGAGGGCGTGATGGCCAAGGACCCGCGCAGCGCCTACGAGCCGGGGGGCCGGGGCAAGCGCTGGTTCAAGCTGAAAGTCGCGCAGAGCGTGGACTGCGTGATCGTCGCCGCCGATCGCGGCTCCGGCCGCCGCGTGGGCTGGCTCTCGAACTACCACCTGGCGGTGCGCGACGGCGAGGGCTGGGCCGAGGTGGGCAAGACCTTCAAGGGGCTCACCGATCGCGAGTTCACCGAGATGACCGAGCGCCTGCGGGGACTGGCCACCGCCGATGAGGGCTACACGGTGCGGGTGCGCCCGGAGGTGGTGGTCGAGGTGGACTACAACGAGATCCAGAAGAGCCCCACCTATCCGTCGGGCTTCGCCCTCCGCTTCGCCCGCATCGCGCGCATCCGGGAGGACAAGGCGCCCGGCCAGGCGACCACGCTCGAGGAGCTGCGCGCCTTGTTCGAGCGGCAGTTCGCCACGAAGGGCCGCGCCGAGCCCTGACCGCGCGCGGCGGGCCGGATCACCCGACGAGCGCGGCCCGCGTCACGTCGAGCGGGTGATCGATCAGCGCCTGCACCCGCTCGATGAAACGCGCCGTGTGCGGGAGGCCCGCGTGATGGTCGAAGGCCGCTTCGTCGACCCAGCGCGAGTGGATGTAGAACAGGCGCGGGTCGCGGGTCGAGCGAAACGCCTGGATGCTCAGGCAGCCTCCTTCCGCTCGAGACGGCCCCACGACGTCGCGGAGCGCCGCCTCCACCGCATCCTCCTGTCCCGGGCGGGCGTGGAAGCGTCCGAAGATGAACAGGTCCATGACGTTCAGCCCACGCGGTACTCGAGCACCCAGAAACAGCGCAGCTCGCGGTGGACGAGGTCGGTGGCGTGCGGGGCGAGCCGGCGGGTGAGCTCGTCGCGGTCCAGCAGGTTCTTGACGATCTCGAAGCGCTGCTCGCCGACCGCGAGGCGGCGCATCTCGTACCGGTTGCCCGCGTCGTCCACGCGGCTCGGCGGGGTGCGCCGCTCCTCGCTGGCCCGCTCGTCGAACATGAAGACGGCCGCGCCCGGCTCGAGGCGGCCGTGGAAGGCGCGCAGGAACGCGTCCATGCGGGCCAGGTCCACGTGGGAGAGCCAGAGGGCGGCGAGGCCCGCGTCGTAGCGGGCGGGCCCGGCGGCGGCCGCGTAGGCGTCGCGCCGCTCGAAAGTGACGGGGGCCGCGTAGGTCTTGGCGCGCGCGAGGGCCAGGGTGTCGTCGTTGACGTCGGTGGCGTGCACGCGTTGCGCGCGCTCGGCCGCGACGCGCGTCCAGTAGCCGGTGCCGCACGCCACCTCGAACACGCGCCGGCCCGCGAAGAAGGCGGGCAGTCGCGTACGGAGCCACGCCAGGTCGTCCTGCCACCGCGGAATCTCGTAGGTCCGCTCGTACTCCGCCGCCCGCTGGGCGTAGTACGCGATCATCTCCTGCGTCACCGGCCGAGCTCCCGGCGCACCAGAGCCGCGCCCGCGCCGAGCGCCTGCAGCTTGCCGTGCGCCACCGCGCGCGAGAGCGGGACCATCCCGCAGTTGGTGCAGGGGAAGATGCGCTCGGCGGGCACGTGGGCCATCGCGGCGCGGATCACCGCGGCCACCTCCTCGGGCGTCTCGATCCGGCCGGTGGCCACGTCCACCGCGCCCACAAGCACGTCCTTGTCGCCGAGCAGGCCGATGAGCGCGATGGGCACGCGCGAGCCGGCGCACTCGAGCGAGACGCCGCCGATACGGCTCCGCGCGAGCACCGGGAAGGTCTGCTCGTACTGGCGCCACTCGCCGCCCAGCGTCTGCTTCCAGTCGGTGTTGGCCTTGATGCCGTAGCCGTAGCAGATGTGCACCGCGGTCCGGCAGCGCAGGCCTTCCACCGCCCGGTCGAGCGCGGCCACGCCCCAGTCGCGCACCTCGTCCATGTAGACGTTGAAGGCGGGCTCGTCGAGCTGCAGCATGTCGAGCCCGAGCGCCTCCAGCTCGCGCGCTTCCTCGTTGATGAGCCGGGCCAGGTCCATCGCGAGCCGCTCGCGGCTGCCGTAGTGCCCGTCCTGGATCGTGTCCACGATGGTCATCGGCCCCGGGATCGTCAGCTTGAGCCGGCGTCCGGTGTTGGCCCGCGCCCAGCGCACGTCCTCGGCGTGGATCGACCCGCGGCGGCGCACCGGCCCGGTCACGGTGGGCACGGTGGCCTTGTAGCGGTCGGCCCGGATGCCGATCGTCACCATCTTCGAGAAGTCGATGCCGTCGAGGGATTCGACGAAGCCCCACACGAAGTGGCGGCGCGTCTGCTCGCCGTCGGTCACGATGTCGATGCCGGCCCGCTCCTGCTCGCGCAGGGCCAGGAGCACCGCGTCGCGCTTGCCCTCCTCGAGGGCGCGCCCCTCGAGCCGCCAGGGCGCCCAGAGCGTGTTGGGCGGCGCCAGCCACTCGGGCTTCGGGAGACTGCCGGCGATGGTCGTCTCCAGCATGGTGGGCGGCATGGTACCATGCCCGGCATGACGGGACGGAATGGCCTCTTGCTCATCGTCGTCGTGTCGCTTCTTCCGATCGGCTGCAGCTCCGAGCGCGACCGCCAGTGGTACAAGCCCGGCGCCAACTACACGGTGAGCGAGTTCACCCGCGATCGCGACGAGTGCACCCCCAAGAAGGGCGACCTGGACGAGCAGTGCATGAAGCAGCGCGGCTGGGTGCCGCTCACCAGCGATCGCGAGCCTGCCGGTCCGCCCAAGCCTGCCCAGACTCCGCGTGGCCCCCGCTACTAGCCTCCGCGCGGTCATCTTCGACTTCGGCGGCGTCCTCCTGGACATGCGCTGGGACGTCGCGCGGGAGCTGGATCGCGCGCACGGCCTGCCGAAGTCTTCCGTGTTCGAGACGCTCTACCGCAGCCCGGCCTGGACCGACATCGAGCGCGGGGTGGGCGATCCGGACGAGTGGGCCGAGGGCGCCCACCGCGAGCTCGAGCGCCGCGCCGGCCGCGCGCTGCCGCGTCTGCACGAGGAGTGGCGGCGGGCGCAGGTGGTCATCGACGCCAATATCGCGCTGGTGCGGGCCCTGCGGCCGCCGTACCGCTGCTCGGTGCTGAGCAACGCGGATGTCTCGCTGCGCGGCCGGTTGAAGGACGATCTGGCGCTGGACCACCTCTTCGACGACATCGTGGTCTCCGCCGAGGTCGGGATGGCCAAGCCCCGGCCCGAGATCTTCCGTCTCGCCGCCGATCGCCTGGGTCTGGCTCCCGAGGCGTGCGTGTTCGTGGACGACTGGGACAAGAACGTGGAGGCGGCGCGCGCGGTCGGCATGCGGGCGGTCCTCCACCGTGTGGACCAGGGCCACGACCTGCGCGCCCAGCTCGCGGCGCTGGGCGTGGCGCCAGGCGCCTGAGCGCGATGGCGCGCACCGCGCTCTTCCTGAACCCCGGCGCCGATCTGGCGCCCGCCCTGGCCCTGGCCCGTCGCGCTGATTCGCTGGGCTACGAGAGCCTCTGGGTCACCCA
>CAMLFJ010000359.1 GCA_946479205.1 uncultured bacterium
AGCTCATGGCGGTGGCCGCCCTCTGCATCCATTTCCAGAGTGGCGCGGTCCTCGAGGCCGCCATGGCCGGCGCGCCCTCCATCAGCATCAAGGTGCCGCTGTCGGACGATCAACAGACGTACCCCGCCCACACATTTGCGTTCGATGATCGACCGGGCAGCCTCTCGAACTTTCCGGGCGTCGCGTGGTTCACCCGTCCGGAGGAAGCGGTGTCGCTGCTCGAAGGCCGCACCCTCGCCGACTTCCGCCTGGATCCGGCCGAGCGCCACGCCTACGTCGAGCGCCACCTGGGGTTCGACGATCTGCGCAGCAGCCTGCGTGTGCTGCAGGTGATCGAGGACGACGCGCGGGTCAGCTCCGCTTCGCGAGGAGCAGCTCCGCCATCCTGAAGTCCATCTCCGAGTCGATGTTGACCGAGACGTCCCTCGGCATCACGTAGCCCCGCGTGGCCCGCGGGTAGAAGGTGCGCTGATCACGGAGCGCGGGGACCCGGATCGCGTAGATCGACCCGTTCGGCCGATAGGCCTGCGGAAGGTCCTGCCGCCGGGACACCCGCCCGCCCTCCGGGAAGAGCCAGGAGAGCCGTCCGTCGGACAGCGAGAGCATCCAGTAGGGGGGATACTCGGGCTCGGTGACCGCGACCACCGCCTCCGCGTCCTCGTGCGCGCGCAGCGTCTCCAGGGCCGCGTCGATGTGCTCGCCGGCTCGCAGCGGAGTGGTGGCCGGCAACAGCACCACGACGTCGGGCGTGAAGCCCTCGTGGCGCTCGAGCCAATCGAGCGCGTGGAGCGTCACCGCCACCGTGGAGCTGCGATCGTCGGCGAGGTCGGCGGGCCGCACGAACGGCGCCGGGCATCCCGCCCGGCGGGCCACCTCGAGGATCTCCGCGTCGTCCGAGGAGAGGATGGTGCGGGCGAGGCCGCGGCAGGCGAGCGCGGCCTCGATGGTGTAGACGAGCACCGGCCGCCCGCCCAGGGGAAGGACGTTCTTCCGCGGCAGCCCCTTCGAGCCGCCCCGGGCGATGACGAGGCCTAGCGCGACCAGGCGCGCGCTCCGGCCGCGCTCATGTCAGGCGACGGCCACCCAGCGGCCCGAGGCGTTCGAGCGGGCGCAGGCGTCGATGACGCGCTGGATCTGGTAGCCCTCCCGCAGGTCCACGACCGGCTTCGTGCCGCGGTCGACGCAGTCGAAGAAATGATCGAGCTCCTCGACGTACATCTGGTCGTAGCTCCGCTCGCTCGTGAACGTCTCCCACTTGCGGGCCTCGGGGTCCCAGGCGCGCACCGTGTGCTCGCGCAGATCCACCAGGACGGTTCCGGTGGTGCCGATGAGCTCGACCTGGGTCCGGATCGAGCGGTCCACCATGTCGAGGTGGATCGAGCCGACCGCCCGATCCCCGAAGCGGGCGACCACCTCGCAGACGTCGTCGGAGTCCACCTCGAGGTCGCTGAACGTCCCCGCCACCGCGCACACCCCGGTGATGGGCCCGCACAGCCACTGCATCCAGTCGAAGGCGTGACACTCGTCCAGGAGCACGCCGCCGCCCTGGTCCTTCCTGGACATGTAGAACGTGCGGTAGTCCTCCCACGGGTGCCAGTCGGGCAGGTACGCCCCGGTGAAGCTCCGCGCGGTCACGAGGCGTCCGATGCGTCCGGCGTCGAGCAGCTCCTTGGCCTTCCGGAGCGGCTTGAAGAAGCGCATGCAGAAGGCGGTCATGCCGACGAGCCCGCGCTGCTCGAGCAGGTCCACCAGCTCGGGCACGCCGTCCGGGGAGTGGGAGACCGGCTTCTCCATGAAGATGTGCTGGCCGCGGCGGGCGAGCGCGAGCGCGGTCGGCACGTGATAGGCGGTCGGCACGCACACGAAGCCGGCCTGGTACGTCCCGGCCGCGAGCGCCTCGTCGAGGCCCGTGAAGACCTTGACCTCCGGGTGCTTGGCGGTGATCTCGGCCCGGCGATCGTCGCGCGTCTCGACCACCGAGGCCGAGCGGCCGCTCGCCAGCAGGTTGCGGAGATGGCGCTTGCCGATGGAGCCGCCGCCGACGACGAGAGCGGTGATCATGGCGAGAGCATCTCCTCGGTGATCGGAGTGTGATGGGGGATCGCCCGCGCGGTCCGGCGGCCGAGCACGACGGGCAGCGCGGCGGGCGAGAGGCCGGTGCCCGGGCGGAGCACGTCCAGATCCTCGCGTCCGAGCACCGCGCCGGCGGGCAGGTCCCGCGCGGCGACGAGGCTCTTGCGGGCCACGTCGCGCACCGGCAGCTCGCTCGGGACCGGCCGCTTGACGCCGTCGCCCAGCGCGGATTCGACGTCGCGGATCGCGGCCACCAGCGCCCGCAGCTCGTCGGGAAGCAGGGACGCCTGATGGTCGGGTCCGGGCAGGCTCCGGTCCAGGGTGAAGTGCTTCTCGACGTAGGCCGCGCCGCGCGCGACCGCCGCGATCGCCACGGTCAGGCCGGTCGAGTGATCGGACAGTCCCACCGGCGCTCCGAAGGCCCGCGCGAAGCTGTCCATCACCCGCAGGTTCGAGAGGGCGGGATCGGCCGGGTAGTTGCTCACGCACTGGAGCACGGCCAGGTCGGTGGTGCCGGCGGCGCGGAGCGTGGCCACCGCGGTCTCCACCTCGGCCATGTCGGCCATGCCGGTGGAGAGCACCACCGGCAGCCCGAGCGCGCCCACCACCTCGAGCATCGGCAGGTTGGTGACGTCGCCGGAGGAGATCTTGAGGCGCCGGACGCCGAGGGCCTTCAGGAAGCGCGCGCTCTCGGGGTCGAATGGGGTCGACATGAACTCGATGCCCTGCCGGGCGCAGTACGCGAACAGCATCTCGTGGTCGGCGGGGGAGAGGGCGAGGCGCGCCAGCATCTCGTACTGGCTCTGCTCGCGGCCGGTGGCGCGCTGCTGGTACTCGGCCTTGGCCGCGCCCCGGGTGAGCAGGCGGTCCACGCTGAACGTCTGGAACTTGACCGCGTCGGCCCGAGCCCCGACCGCCACGTCGACCAGGGCCCGCGCGAGCGCGGGATCGCCGTTGTGGTTGACGCCGGCCTCGGCGATGACGAACGTGCGGGAATTCACTTGACGCATCTTACACCACGGTGTTCAACTTGTGAACATTCTCCATGCAGCGCCAGCACGAGCGGAACCTCGAGATCCTGACCGCCATCGGCGACGGAGCGCCGGTCACCCAGCGGGCCCTGGCCGCGCAGCTCGGCGTGGCCCTGGGGCTCGCCAACCTCTGCCTCAAGCGCCTCGCGAGCAAGGGCCTCATCAAGATGATGGAGTTCCCGGCCAAGCCCTCGGCGCGCAAGCGGCTGCGCTACGTGCTGACCCCGAAGGGCGCGGCGGAGAAGGCGCGGCTCTCCTACGAGTACATGGCGTATTCCCTGCGGCTCCTGCGGCGCACCCGTGGCAATCTCCGGGAGACGATGGCACACCTCCACGCGGCCGGCACGAAGCGCTTCGCGCTCTGCGGAGTGGGCGAGGCGGCCGAGCTGGCCTATCTCACGCTGCGCGAGTTCGGCCTCGAGCCCGTCGGTGTCTTCGATCGCGCGGCGGGCGGCCGATTCCTGGGGTTCCCGGTCCGGCCACTGGAGGAGCTCGCGGCCGAGGAGGTCGACGGGGTGATCGTGGCCACGTTCGACCGGC
The DNA here is from genome assembly GCA_946479205.1 of uncultured bacterium. The sequence goes on from CAMLFJ010000359.1 coordinate 3,645, forward strand.
CGGAGCAGCGCGTGGTCGAGCTGGGCGCGCTCGGGATCCCGGCCGGCAAGTGTCTCACCCTGCGCCGCCTGAGCCATCCCGCGGCGCGGCCGGAGGACCGGACCCGGCGATGAGCGGCCGGCTCCTGATCCTGGGGGCGGGCGGCCACGGCCGCGCCGTCGCCGACCTCGCCCGGGCGTGCGGCTTCACGGTGGCCGGGTTCACCGACCGCTCCCTGGCCGCGAGCAGTCCGCGCACGCCCATCCTCGGCACCGACGCCGAGCTGGCCGCGCTCATCCGCCCGCAGCAGATCGACGGGGGCGTGGTCGGCGTCGGCAACACCGCGCTCGCGCGCCGCGCCCAGCTCTACGACGTGCTGGTGGCCGCCGGGGTGCCCCAGCCGCCGCTCGTCCATCCCCGGGCGGTCGCGTCGCCTTCGGTCGAGGTCGGTGCGGGGGCGGTGGTCTTCGCGGGGAGCGTGCTCGGGAGCGGGGTGCGCATCGGAGCGAACGCGGTGCTCTACAGCGGGGTCATCGTGGAGCACGAGTGCACGATCGGCGATCACGGCTACCTCTCGCCCGGCGTCGTGCTCTCGGGCCAGGTGACCGTGGAGGCCGGCGCCTTCCTCGGCGCGGGCGCGGTGGTGCTGCCCGGCCTGCGCATCGGAGCGGGTGCGGTGGTCGCCGCGGGGGCGGTGGTGACCGCCGACGTCGCGGCGGGTCAGACGGTCATGGGCGTGCCGGCCCGCGCAGTCCGCTCCGAAGGAA
>CAMLFJ010000360.1 GCA_946479205.1 uncultured bacterium
CTGATCTCACCGAGGATCGCGGGGTCGTCGATGGTGGCGGGCACGGTGTGCTCGACGCCATCGGCGATCTTCTTCATGGTGCCGCGCAGGATCTTGCCCGAGCGGGTCTTGGGCAGCCGCTTCACCACCGCCACCGTCTTGAACGCGGCCACCGGCCCGATCTTCTCGCGCACCAGCTCGACCAGCTCGCGGCAGAGGTCCGCGTCCGGACGCGCGACGCCCGCCTTGGTGACCACCAGCCCCAGCGGCACCTCGCCCTTGATCTCGTCGGCCACCCCCATCACCGCGCACTCGGCCACGTCGGGATGCGCGGAGAGGACCTCCTCCATCGCCCCGGTGGAGAGCCGATGGCCGGCCACGTTGATGATGTCGTCCACGCGACTCATGATGTAGATGTAGTCGTCCGCGTCCTTGTAGCCCGCGTCGCCGGTGAGGTAGTAGCCGGGATGCCGCGTGAGGTACGAGCGCTCGAACCCCTCGTCGTTGTGCCAGAGGGTGGGCAGGCTGCTCGGCGGCATCGGCAGCTTCACCGCGATGGACCCGATCTGGCCCGCCGCCACCTCCCGGTTGTCCTCGCCGAGCACGCGGATGTCGTAGCCCGGCACGACCTTGGTCGGCGAGCCGGGCTTGACCGGGAGCATGCCGAGGCCGACGCAGTTGGCCGCCATCGGCCAGCCGGTCTCGGTCTGCCACCAGTGGTCCACCACCGGGACCTGGAGCTTCTCGCGCGCCCAGAGCAGGGTGTCGGGATCACAGCGCTCCCCGGCCAGGAAGAGCGTGCGGAAGCGCGAGAGGTCGTGCTTGGCCATGTGGGCGCCCTGCGGGTCTTCCTTCCTGATCGCGCGGAACGCGGTGGGCGCGGTGAAGAGCGCGCTCACTCCGTGCTGGGCGCAGACGCGCCAGAACGCCCCGGGGTCGGGCGTTCCCACCGGCTTGCCCTCGTACAGGATGGTGGTGCAACCCTTGAGCAGGGGCGCGTAGACGATGTAGGAGTGGCCGACCACCCAGCCGATGTCGGAAGCGGCCCAGAACGTCTCGCCCGCGCCCATGCCGTAGACCGCGTCCATGCTCCACTTGAGCGCGACCGCGTGGCCGCCGTTGTCGCGCACCACGCCCTTGGGAATGCCGGTGGTGCCCGAGGTGTAGAGGATGTAGAGCGGGTCGGTGGCGGCCACCGGCACGCACTCGACCGGTGAGGCCGCCGCCACCGCCTCTTCCCAGTCCACGTCGCGGCCCGGCACGAGCGACGCCCGCTCCATCGGCCGCTGGAGGATCACGCAGCGCGACGGCTTGTGCGCGGCCATCGCGATGGCCTGGTCCAGGAGCGGCTTGTAGGGGATCACCCGGGTGCCCTCGATGCCGCACGAGGCCGAGAGCATCACGGTCGGCTTCGCGTCGTCGATGCGGGTGGCCAGCTCCTTGGGCGCGAAGCCGCCGAACACCACCGAGTGGATCGCCCCGAGGCGCGCGCACGCGAGCATCGCGATCACCGCCTCCGGCACCGCCGGCATGTAGATGATGACCCGGTCGCCCTTCTCCACCCCCTGCCCGCGCAGCGCCCCCGCGAAGCGCGCGACCGCGTCGCGCAGCTCGAAGTAGGTGAACGCGCGGATCGTCCCGGTCACCGGGGAGTCGTAGATCAGGGCGGCCTGCTTGCCGCGGCCGCGGTCGACGTGGAGATCGAGCGCGTTGTAGCAGGTGTTGAGCACGCCGCCCGCGAACCAGCGGTAGTAGGGCGGGCGCGAGGCGTCGAGCACCCGGTCCCAGCGCTTCTCCCAGTGGATGTCCTCGGCGCGCGCGGCCCAGAAGCCCTCCGGGTCGTCGTGCGCGCGCCGGTACACCTCATCGTAGATCGTCGCCATGCTCGCCGCCTCCCTGGCCCCGGACTGTACAACGGGCCGCCCCGCCTTGCCAGAGGCCGGCGCGCCGCCTATCATTCGATCAGCCATGCGCGCGCGCCTCGTCGCGGTCATGCTGCTGCTCCTTCCGCTGGCGGCCCCGGCCGCGTGGGCGGCCGACGAGGAGGTGCGCACGATCCCGGCGCGCCGGGGCGTCACCGAGTCGTTCCTCCTCCTGCGTCCGGCGGGTACGCCGGTAGCGAGCCTGATCATCTTCGCGGGCGGCGACGGCAATCTCGCGATGACCGCCTCCGGAATCAACCAGCTCCAGGGCAATTTCCTCGTGCGGACCCGGATGCGCTGGGTCCGCGAGGGCTTCCTGGTGGCGATCCTGGACCAGCCCTCCGACCGGAAGAGCGGTCTGTGGAACTTCCGCACGACGTCCGATCACGCGGAGGACGTCAAGCAGGCCATCGCGGCGATGCGGGAGCTCGCCCGCGTGCCGGTGTGGCTGATCGGCACCAGCATGGGCTCGCTCTCGGCGGCCAACGCGGCGGCCCGGCTCACCGAGGGCGGGCCCGACGGCGTCGTGCTCACCTCCTCCGTCACCGAGGCCTCGAAGATGAGCTACGAGACGACCCGGCACGCCGGGCTCGGCGACATCCGCGTCCCCACCCTGGTGGTCCACCACAAGGACGACACGTGCCGATCGTCGCCCTATTCCGGAGCCGAGGACATCCTGAAGGCGCTCAAGCGAGCGCCGGTCAAGGAGCTGATTGCCTTCGAGGGCGGGAGCCCGGCCATCTCGGCGCCGTGCGAGGCGAAGGCCCCCCACGGGTACCTCGGGATCGAGGAGAAGGTGGTCTCGGCGATCGGCGCCTGGATCCGCGCCCACTGACGGGGCGGAGCGGCCCCGCTCAGACGACGGCAGTCGCGGAGGGCGCCTGGCGCGTGCGGCGAATGCGCGCCTGGATATCGCGCACCCGATCCTGTTCGAAGTCGATCTGCACCTCGTGATGCTCCGACTCCCAGTGGCTCACGGTGGCGAACCAGCCGAATCGCCGGCCGCGGTGCGGCACCAGGCGCTGGCCGCGGTAGATCACCGCGCGGATCTCGCCCGAGGGCAGGCGCTGCTCCTCCTCGGGCTCGCTGCCCACCAGCCGGAGCACGTCCTGATAGCTCGATTCGCCGGGCCGGATGCGCGCCAGCACCTCCTGTGACGGGACCTCGCCGCGGGCCCGCCCGACCGCCTCCCCGCGCCCGACGTGCACTCGATCGCGCAGGGTCCGGATGAGCTTGCGGAGGAGGTTGCCGACGATCGGCCCGGTGAGGTTGCCCAGGCCCAGGAGCAGCGCGGACAGGAGGATGGGCCGCCACGGCAGCCGACCCTGGAAGTAGACGAACTGCACCTTGAGCACCTGCGGCACGATGCCGTCGGCCGCGATGAGGGGAATCGAGAACGTGTCCGTGTTCTCCCGCGTCTCGCTGAGCCGGCGCAGCGCGGTGGACGGCACGAACTCGTCGATCTTGAGATGGTTCGACTCCGCGAAGTTGATCATGAGGCGGGAGAAGTCGGCCGCGAGCGGGATGACCCGATCGCGGTTGCCGTAGTAGAGCGGGTAGAGCGACGAGTAGCCGACGTCGCCGAAGCTCAGCGTGATGATGTTGCGCCGGCCCCAGAACGCCTCCTCGAGCCAGCTCACCCGTCGCGGGATGATGACTCCCTTGGCCGAGAGCTCGAGCCGGGGCACCCAGTCGAGGCTCGCCATCTCGGCCTTCCACGGGATGCGGATATAGGTCGCAGGCTTGGCTCCGCGCGCGAGCCCCTCCGGCCGCGCGAAGGTGACGAAGAACGCGCTCCCGAGGTCGAGGCGGCCGGCCGCGCCCGTCCCGGTGCCCATCTGGAGCCGGTTGCGGGCCGTAAACGGAACGCGCCCGTGCACGAGCACCTTGAACCCGGCGGTCTCCACCTGGCGCCTCAGCGCGGCATCGGCGCCGTCGACGCCGTCGGTGCCGACCAGCTCGCCCGGCCACAGGAGGAAGATGTCCTGGGCGAACTCGGACGGATCGCGCGCGGGCGGCGGGGCCACGCTGAACGACACCTGGATCGTGAGCGGGCCGGGATGCTCCTCGACGTGCTTCCGCTCGACGTTCGCGGTGATGAGAACCGGCGCGATCCAGAACTCGGGGTGCGGCTTGGACGCGATGAAGACCTGCGCGGAGGCCGCGGCCGGGCCCAGACCCGAGGCGAGGAGAGCGACCGCGGCCGCGCGCGCCAGCCGTCCGCGCCGGGTCACCGGGAGGGATCCTCCCCCACGCGCACCAGCAGCTTGCCGAAGTTCTTGCCCTGCAGCAGCCCGATGAACGCCTCCGGCGCCTTCTCGAGCCCCACCACCACGTCCTCCCGATGCTTGAGCCGGCCCTCGCGGAGCCAGCCGCCGCAGTCCTTCAAGAAATCGGGGAGGCGCGCCAGGTGGTCCGACACGATGAAGCCCTTCACGAGCACGCGGTTGAAGAGCAGCGGGCGCAGGTTCGGGCCGGGCACCG
>CAMLFJ010000361.1 GCA_946479205.1 uncultured bacterium
CGGTGTGGTCCGCGGTGACGACGACCCCGGGCTGCCAGTGGATGCCGGTGGAGGGTAGGCGGCGGCGCGCGTGCACGGCCACGACGGCCGGCGCCGCTCGCTCCACCGCGGCCGCCAGATCATTCGAGAGTGACTGCAGGGTGTCCATTCGTGTCCTCCTCGCGGGTGATGGTCTCGCCCCCAGCATGCGCCGGGCGAGACGCCGCGGGAATCAGCCGAATGGCTAGGTGAGTGCCGGCGGGACCTCCCGGAGGCCCTACCGAGCGGACGTCGAGAGCCGGGGCCGGGCCGCGACCCGATCCAGCGCATCGAAGAAGCGTTCCACGTCGTCGCGGTCGTCGTGCACGTGGGGCGAGACCCGGATCCGCCCTTCCCCGCCCCAGACGAGGACTCGCAAGGCGGCCAGCTTCGCGGCGAGCCCGGCCGCGTCCTCCGCGAGGAAGCAGACGTTGCCGCCGCGCTCCTCGGGCGCCTCCGGGGTGATCACCGGCCAGCCGCGCGACCGGAGCCCCTCGATCAGCTCCGCCCCGAGCGCCTGCGCGTGGCGCTCCACGTCGACCGGCACGAGCCGCTCGAGCCGCGCCAGCGCGCTGTCGAGCACGGCGAGGCCGAGCAGGCTCGGGTTGCCCGCCTCGAGCCGCGAGGCGCCCGGCCGCCACGGCATCGCGAGCGGATCGTCGAGGCCGCCGCGATGGCCGACGCTGTGCCAGCCGACGGTGGCCGGCTGAAGCTCGCCCACCCGCCGCGCGCTGTAGGCGAAGAGCCCGACCCCGTGGGTGGCCAGCAGCCACTTGTAGCAGCTCGACACCACGAAGTCGCAGAGCGCGCCGGGCACCGGCACCACGCCGGCCGCGTGCGTGGCGTCCACCGCGATCCGCGCGCCCGCGCCGTGCGCCAGCTCCGCGCAGCGGGCCAGGTCGAGGCGCTGGCCGGTGAGGTAGCTCACCTGGCTGACCAGCAGGAGCCGGGTCCGCCGATCCACCTGGGCGGCCAGATCGTCCATCGCCACGTAGTGGCCGCGGGCGCGGACCACGCGGGGCTCCACGCCCCGCTCGCGCAGCAAGGCCGCCGGGTAGATCAGCGAGGGATACTCGACGTCCGCGAAGACGACATTGTCGCCCGCGCGCCACTCCACCGAGCGCACCGCCTGGTTCAGACCCTCCGAGGAGTGGGCGAGGAATGCGAGCTCGCCGGGGGCGACGCCCAGCAGCCGCGCCGCGCGGGCGCGCGCCCGCTCGCCGGTGACGAACATCTCCTCGCGCCCGGCCATCCCCGCGCTCTTGAGCGCGCCGAACCGCTCGCAGGCGGCGGTGTGAGACCGGAGCCACGGCGCCTCGCCGCCGGTGCAGAGGTGCGCCACGCCCTCGAGGCCAACGAACTCGCTCTTGTCGATCAGGGCCACGATCCGTAGCCTAGCACCCGGGTGGGCGGCAAACTACCCGGTAAGAGTTTCTGGGCCCGGCGCTCGGCGTGGCGCGAGCGCGGGAATCCCGCGTGGTGGCGCGAGAACGTGGTGGCACCGCGGTTGCACCCCTCAGGCGCATGCCCATCGCATCGGCGAGCCCGATGACGACGTGGAGCCCGTGGGCGCGCGAGTACGCGCGCGATCCGGAGCGCTACGTCTTCGGCACCGAGCCGTCGGACTGGGCGCGCGAGATCGCGCGCCTCGTCCGGCCCGGCGACGCGGTGCTGGACCTGGGCTGCGGCGAAGGGCGCGACAGCATCTTCTTCGCCGAGCTGGGCGCGGTGGTCACCGGGGTGGATCCGGCCGCCGACGGCCTCGACAAGGCGCGGCGGCTGGCCCGCCGGCGCGGCGTGCGGGTGCGCTGGATCGAGGGCGGCATGACCGACGCGCTCCCGGCGGCCCGTTTCGACCTGATCTTCTCCTGCGGCACCATCCACTATGTGCCGCGGGCCGAGCGCCGCCCACTCTTCCGGCGCCTCGCCGCGATGACCCGCCCGGGCGGGCACCAGGCACACGTGGTCTTCACCGATCGGCTCGTGCACGAGGAGAAGGGAGAGATCGTGGACTACTTCACCGCGGGGGAGCTGCGAGAAGCGTTCGTCGAGTGGCGGGTGCTGCGATGCGGCGAGCGGGTGATCAGCTGCGCCCAGGACGGGACCGTGCACGGCCACTCCGTCGAGGAGCTGACGGTGGCGCGTCCGGTGGTCCCAGCGCCGTGGCCGTCCGAGCCGTGATCGCCTGACCCACCGAGAAGAACTCGGCCCACGGATCCTTGCCGAGCGTGGCGAGACGCTTCGGCACCGTCTCGACCGTGAAACCCTCCGGCTTCGCCTTGGCGGAGAGCTCCGCCCAGGCGAGCGGCGTCGACACCGGCGCGCCCGGCTTCGCGCGCGGCGAGTAGGCGCCCACCGCGGTGGCGCCGCGGACGTTGCGGAGATAATCGATGAAGATGCGGCCGCGGCGGGCCGCCTTGAGCGGGTTGATGGTGAAGCGGGCGGGCGCCCGGCGCGTCATCTCGGCCCCGATGCCCTCGCCCACCGCGCGCAGCGCGTCCCAGCTCGCCTCGGGGCGCAGCGGTACCACCACGTGGAGTCCCTTGCCGCCGGTGGTCTTGACGAAGCTCACGAGCCCGAGGTCCTGCAGGAGCGCGCGCGCCTCCTGCGCCGCCTCCACCACGCGCGGCCACGGCAGGCCCGGCGCCGGATCGAGATCGAGCACGAGCCGATCCGGCCGCTCGAGCCGGTCGACCCGCGCGGCCCAGGGATGGATCTCGAGCACGCCGATCTGGGCGAGGGCGACGACCCCGGGGAGATCGTCCACGTAGAGGTACGAGGCGGTGCCGCCGCCGCTCTCTCGGATGCGCACGCGCTTGACCTGCTTCGGCACCCCGGGCGCGGCGTGCTTCTGGTAGAAGCAGGCGCCCCGATCGCCCGCGGGGCAGCGGACGAGGCTCAGCGGCCGATCCGCCACGTGCGGCACCATGAAGGCCGCGACCGCCTCGTAGTAGCGCGCGAGCCCGAGCTTGGTGATCGCCTGGCCGCGATAGAGCACGCGGTCCGGATGCGTGAGCCGGACCCCGGCCACCGCGACGGGGCCGTCGCTGCCGCCCGAGATCGCGCGCGCCGGCTTCGGCACGCGGCTCGTCTCGCGCACGATCTGGGCGGCCGGCTTGTCCTCGCGGAGGCCCTGGAACGCGGGATGGCGCAGCAGGCCGTCGCGGGTCCACTCGGTGAACGCGACCTCGGCCACCAGCTCCGGCTTCACCCAGTGCGCGCCGCGCGCGGGAGGGCGCAGGCCGTCCGGCGAGAACGGAGAGGCGCGCCGCTCGAGCCGGCGCAGGCGCGCGCCCAGGCGCTCGAGGGTGGCGTGGTCGAAGCCGGTGCCGACGCGGCCGGCGTAGACGAGACGGCCGTCGCGGTCGTGCACGCCGAGGAGCAGCGAGCCGAACTCGGCGCGCGCACCCTCCGGGTCGGTATAGCCGCCGATCACGAGCTCCTGCCGGGCCACGCACTTCACCTTGAGCCACGCCGATCCCCGGCCGGACGTGTAGGGCGCGTTCTTCCGCTTGGCGACGATGCCCTCGAGGCCCAGCCGACAGGCGCGGTCATACGCGCGCTTCCCGGGGACATCGAAGTGCTCGGAGTAGCGGAGGTGGCTCCGCCGCCCCTTGAGCAGACGGGCCAGCCGCGCTTTGCGCTCCACCAGCGGCAGGGGCCGCAGGTCAGCCCCGTCGAGGAACAGCAGATCGAAGGCCACGTAGACGAGGGTCCGGCCCGGCTCGAGCTGATCGGCCTGCTGGAGCGCCTGGAAGCTCGAGACCCCGGCCCGATCCAGGACCACGATCTCGCCGTCGAGCAGCGCCTCCTTCACCGGCAGCGCCGCCGCGGCTTCCGCCACCGCCGGGAACCGGGCGGTCCAGTCCTGGCGATTGCGGGTCAGCAGCTTGGCGCGGCCACGCTCGATCCGGAGCAGGATGCGGTAGCCGTCGAGCTTGATCTCGTGCACCCACTCATCGCCGGGCGGCGGGCCGGACACCAGGGTGGCGAGCTGGGGCGCGACCCACGCGGGCAGCGTCATCGCGCGCGTGGCTTCGCGCGGACCGGGACGTCTCGCTCCTTGATCAACAGCCAGCTCTCCTTCTGATGGCGGGGCCGATCGGGCTTGCCATCGCCGGACCGCTCGCGCATGCGCACCAGCGCCCAGCCGCCCTTGAGCTTGCGCCCGTGGAGGATGAACTTCAACGACCCCTTGCGGTACCCGGCGCGCGGATCGCCGGCCGGCTCCCACCAGCCCCGGTCCCAGATGGCCACCGTGCCCGCGCCGTAGTGCCCGGCCGGGATCGCGCCCGCGAAGCTGCCGTACTCGACGGGATGATCCTCGACGTGCACGGCCAGGCGCTT
>CAMLFJ010000362.1 GCA_946479205.1 uncultured bacterium
CCGCGCATCCTGGCCGGGCTCCCGACGGGAGCGGCCGAGCTCGCCGCGCTCGGCCACGGCGGGCTCCTCTCGCGCGACAGCGCCTACCGCTTCCCGCCCTACCGCAAGACGGGCGTGCGCGGCGAGCTGGCGGAATGACATGGCGCTCTACAGCGACGTGATCCGCGAGCGCTTCCGGCGGCCGCTCTTCCGCGGGGCGATCGAGCGCCCGGACGTGGCTCACGAGGACGTGAACCCGCTCTGCGGCGACCGCGTGCGTATCCAGGGCCGGCTCGCCGACGGGCGCCTGGCCGAAGCCCGCTGGACCGGCGACTGCTGCGCGATCTGCGCGGCCTCCGCCGACCTGCTGCTCGAGGCCGCGCTCGGCCAGCCGGTCGCGTTCGCGCAGGCGCAGACCCCGTCGAGCCTGCTGGAGCGGCTGGATTCCGACATCCGGCCGTCACGGATGAAGTGCGTGACGCTCCCGCTGACCGTCCTGCAGGAGGCCCTCAGCGGTCGGGAGGTGACGCGATGAACCTGGGCGAGAAGACCCGCCGTGATTTTCCGATCCTTTCCCGCGTGGTGAACGGATACCCGCTCGTCTACCTGGACTCCGCCGCCTCGAGCCAGAAACCGCTCGCGGTGATCGAGGCGATCGCGGACTACTACAAGACGAGCCACGCCAACGTGCACCGCTCCATCCACACCCTGGGCGAGGAGGCGACCGAGCGGTACGAGGCGGCCCGGGACGCGGTACGCGCCTTCGTGGGCGCCCGGAGCCGCGAGGAGATCATCTTCACGCGCGGCACCACCGAGGGGATCAACCTGGTGGCCCAGGCGGTCGGACGGACTCTCGAACCCGGAGACGAGATCATCGTCAGCGAGCTCGAGCATCACTCGAACCTGATCCCGTGGCAGATGGCCGCCCGCGACCGCGGCGCGGTGCTGCGCGCGATCCCGGTGATCGGGGAAGGGTATCTCGACCTCGAGGCCTTCGACCGCCTGCTCTCCCCGCGCACGCGCGTGGTGGCGGTCGCCCACGTCTCGAACGTGCTCGGCACCATCAACCCCGTCGCTCAGATCGTGGAGCGGGCGCACCGGGTCGGCGCGCTCGTGCTGCTCGACGGGGCCCAGGCGGTCCCGCATCTCCCGCTCGACCTGCCGGCGCTCGGCGCCGACTTCTACGCCTTCTCCGGCCACAAGATGCTCGGGCCCACCGGCATCGGCGTGCTCTACGGACGCCGCGAGGTGCTCGACAAGCTCGAGCCCGCCTGGGGCGGGGGGGAGATGATCAAGGAAGTCTGGATCGACCGCGCGCAGTGGAACGACCTGCCGTGGCGCTTCGAGCCGGGCACGCCCCCGATCGCGGAAGCGGTGGGTCTGCACGCGGCCTGCGAGTACCTCGGCAAGCTCGGCATGAGCGAGGTGCTGGCCCACGAGCAGGCCCTCGTCGCCCAGTGCCTGGACGCGCTCGGGCGCATCGAGGGCGTCACGCTCTACGGCCCCCGGAATCCCGAGATGAAGGGCGCGGTGGTCGCCTTCAACGTGGAGGGCCTGCATCCCCACGACGGCGCCGCGCTGCTCGACCAGCAGGGGATCGCGGTGCGCGCGGGCTTCCACTGCGCCCAGCCGCTGATGCGGCGCCTCGGCATCGCGGGCACGCTGCGCGCGAGCTTCTCGGTCCACTCGACCGCGAGCGAGGTCGAGCGCCTGGCCGCGGCGGTGGCGACCCTGCGCGGCACGCTCTAGCCGGCCCGCGGGCGCCGCCGCTTCCCATGGATCCGTCCCGCGAGCACCCGAAGCAGCGCGACGGGTTCGCGTCTCCCCGCTTCGCCCAGCCGGCGACCTTCATGCGGCTGCCGCACGTGGAGTCGCCGGTGGGGCTCGACGTGGCCCTCTGCGGCATCCCCTTCGACGGGGGCTGCTCCTACCGATCGGGCGCGCGCATGGGGCCGCGCCACGTGCGCGAGCAGTCCTCGCTGATCCGGCCGTGGAACTCGGCCCTCCGCGTGCACCCCTTCGAGCGGCTCCGGGTCGCCGACTGCGGCGACGTGGACGCGGTGCCGGTCTCGATCGAGGCCACGTTCGCGGCCATCGAGCGCACGCTGGCGCCGGTGGTGGAGGCCCGCGCGGTCCCGCTCTGCGTGGGCGGCGATCACACCGTGACCCTCGCGGTGCTGCGCGCGCTCGCGAAGCGCCACGGCCGCCTGGGCCTCGTGCACTTCGACGCCCACCCGGACACCTGGGACCGCTACTTCGGCCTGCCCTACTACCACGGGAGCACGTTCCGCCGGGCGATCGAGGAGGGCCTGATCGACGGGGCCCGCTCGATCCAGGTGGGCATCCGAGGGCCGCTCTACGGCCCCGAGGACTTCGACTTCCACCGGGAGCACGGGTTCGAGGTGATCCGGATCGAGGACGTCAAGGAGCGCGGGGTCGCCGCCGCGGTCGAGCGGCTGCGGCGTCTCGAGAGCGGGGGAGCGGTCTACGTTTCCTTCGACGTGGACGCGTGCGATCCGGCCTACGCGCCGGGGACGGGGACGCCCGAGGCGGGCGGGCTCACGTCCTACGAGGCCCTGGGCCTCGTGCGCGGTCTGCGCGGCATCGAGCTGGCCGGGGGCGACATCGTGGAGGTATCGCCGCCCTACGATGGACCCGGCGCCATCACCGGCGTGCTCGCCGCGAACCTGCTCTTCGAGCTGCTCTCGGTGGTCGCGCTCGCCCGCTAGGGCGCGTGCCCGCGTGCTAAGATGACCCCCGTGAGATCGGCCAAGCACCGGCCTCTCCCGGTCGTCGTCGCGCTCCTGCTCGCCCTCGCCGCGCTGTTCTCCCTCGCCGGCCCGGCGGCCGCGGCCGCGCCGGTGTCGCTGATCGAGCTGGACTCCGCGATCACCCCGGTCACGGTGCGGCTCCTGGCGGGCGCGATCGAGCGCGCGCAGGCGGAAGGCGCCCAGGCCCTCATCGTGCAGCTCAATACGCCGGGCGGACTCGAGCGGTCGATGCGCTCGATGGTGCAGAGCATCCTGGCCTCGCCGATCCCGGTGATCGTCTACGTGGCCCCCGGCGGCGCGCGCGCCGCCTCCGCCGGGGTCTTCATCACGATGGCCGCGCACGTGGCCGCGATGGCGCCCGCGACCAACATCGGCGCCGCGCACCCGGTGGCGGTCGGCGGCGGCGGCGACAAGGAGATGATCAAGAAGGTCGAGAACGACGCGGCCGCCTTCGCGCGCACGATCGCGGTCGAGCGCGGTCGCAACGCGGAGTGGGCCGAGCAGGCGGTGCGCTCGTCGGTCTCGGCCACCGAGCGCGAGGCGGTCAAGCTCAAGATCGTGGACCTGGTGGCCGAGAGCGTGCCGGATCTCCTCGCGAAGATCGACGGCCGGACCGTGAAGACCCCGAAGGGCCAGGTCACGCTCGCCACCAAGGACGCGCCGGTCAAGATCATCGAGGTGCGCTTCCGCGACCGGTTCCTGGCCCTGATCTCGGATCCCAACATCGCCTACCTGCTGATGATGGCGGGCATGCTCGGCATCTTCTTCGAGCTGTCCAACCCGGGCGCGATCCTGCCCGGCGTCATCGGCGGCATCTGCCTGATCCTGGCCTTCTACGCCTTCCAGAGTCTACCCGTGAACTGGGCGGGGCTCCTGCTGCTCCTCTTCGGCGTGGTGCTGCTGATCGCCGAGGTCAAGGTGGTGAGCCACGGTGTCCTCGCGGTCGGCGGCGTGGTCGCCATGCTCATCGGCTCCCTCATGCTCTACGACTCACCCGAGACGACCGGCGTCCGGCTCTCCTGGTACGTGGTCATCCCCACGGTGGGCACGACCGCGGCCCTGGTCTTCTTCGCGGTGTCCATGGGCATTCGCGCGCTCTACCGGCCCTCGGTCACCGGCGAATCCGCGATGGTGGGGCGGCTCGGGACGACCCGGTCGGCCCTGGCCCCGGAGGGGCAGGTGATGATCGACGGCGAGCTGTGGCGGGCGGTGAGCCAGGACGGGACGGTGGCGGCGGGCGAGTCGGTCCAGGTCGCGGCCATCGACGGCCTCACCCTGAAGGTCACCAGGTCCACGCAGCGCCCCTAGCGCTCTCAGGAGGCCGCACATGGAAGGCGTCCAGCTCCTCTTCGGCATCATCCCGGTCGCGATCATCCTGCTCTACATCTTCTTCTCCTCGTTCCGCATCCTGCGCGAGTACGAGCGGGGGGTGATCTTCCGGTTCGGCCGGCGGACCAACGCGATCTTCAACCCCGGGGGCGACGGCACCGGTCCGGGCCTCGTGCTCCTCATCCCGTTCATCGACAAGATGGTGAAGGTGAGCCTCCGCACGATCACCATGGACGTGCCGCCCCAGGACGTGATCACGCGCGACAACGTCTCGGTGA
>CAMLFJ010000363.1 GCA_946479205.1 uncultured bacterium
CGAGGGCGAGGGCGGCGGCTGGCCGCGGCCGCGAAACCGGGACGGGAAGTTCCTACCGGACCCGATCGGGAAGTTCCGACCGACCGGGCCGATCGGGCCCGGGAAAACGCAACGGATCGCGCGGGTTGTCGCTGGCACAGGAGTTGAAGCGAATAGACCCATGGCCAACCAGGCGGCGGACCACGTGTACCGGATCGGCATCTCGGGATCGTACGGCGGGCTCAACCTGGGCGACGAGGCGATCCTCCAGTCCATCATGGCCCAGCTCCGCGCCGCGGTGCCTTGCGAGATCACCGTCTTCTCGCGCGACGCCAAGGACACCGCGGCGCGGCACAAGGTGGAGAAGAGCATCCCGGTGCGCGACCTCTCGCGCGACGAGGTGCGGCCGGAGATCGCCGAGCTCGACCTGCTGATCCTGGGCGGCGGCGGCATCCTCTACGACGAGGCGGCCGCGATTTATCTGAGAGAGGTCGAGCTGGCTCAGGAGCATCGCGTGCCGGTGCTGGTCTACGCGGTGAGCGCCGGACCGCTCCACGACGCGGCGTCGCGGACCCTGGTGCGCGACACGTTGAGCCGGGTGAACGCGGTCACGGTCCGGGAGCGGCGCGCCCAGCAGCTCCTCGAGGAAGTCGGGCTGCGCGACATCGAGGTGACCGCCGATCCCGCGTTCCTGCTCGAGGCCGAGCCGTTGCCCGCAGAGGCGCTCCAGCGCGAGGGTCTGAACCAGAACCGGCGGCTGATCGGCCTCTCGGTGCGGGAGCCGGGCTCGGCTGCGCCCGACATCGACGAGACGCACTACCACGCGCTGCTCGCGAACGCGGCCGACTACATGGTGGACCGGCTCGACGCGGACCTGGTGTTCGTGCCCATGGAGCCGCGTCAGAAGGACACCCAGCACTGCCACGCGGTGGTGTCCAAGATGGCCCACGCCCACCAGGCCACCGTGCTGAAGGGGGAGTACACGTCGGGCCAGCTCCTCTCGCTCATGAGCCACTTCGACTTCGCGGTGGGCATGCGCCTGCACTTCCTGATCTTCGCGGCGCTCAACCGGGTGCCGTTCGTGGCGCTGCCCTACTCGAGCAAGGTCGCCGGCTTCCTCGAGGATCTCGAGATCGCGATGCCGCCGCTCAAGCAGGTCAACGCGGGCCAGCTCATCGCCTACATCGACCGGTGGTGGGACCTGCGGCGCAATCTCCAGGCGCGGCTCGAGAAGACGGTGCCGGAGATCCAGACCCGGGCCCGGCGTACCAACGAGATCGCGCTCCGGCTCTTGACCGAGGGCAGGAAGCTCCGGGCCACCGAGGCGGTCGGCGGATCGGCCTAGCCATGCCGCCGCTGCTCCGGCCGCGTGAGCCGGCCACCATCACGCTGGCGCCGCGGACCGCCACGGTGGCTGCGGAATGCGACGTGCTGGTGGTGGGCGGCGGCCCGGCCGGCCTCGGGGCCGCCATCGGCGCGGCCGACGCCGGGGCGGACGTGATCCTGGTGGAGCGCCACGCCTTCCTGGGCGGCAACGCCACCGCGGCGCTGGTGATGCCGCTCATGTCCTTCCACACCCAGCGCGGCCCCGCGGCGCCCGGGAGCGCCTCGGAGCTGATGCCGCACGATCACGGCCCGGGTGAAGCGGTGGTCCAGGGGGCCCTGAAGCGGCTGCTGGATCGGCTCGAGGCGGCGGGCGGCTCGCTCCGGCCGTCGCCCCAGACCGGGTACGTGGTGCCGTTCGACCCGGAGATCTTCAAGCTCGTGGCCCTCGATCTCCTGGACGACGCGGGCGTCCGCGTCCTGCTCCACGCCTTCGCCAGCGGCGTGATCGGCGCCCCCCGGCCCGACGGCGTGGTGTTCGAGAGCAAGTCGGGGCCGATCGTGGTCATGGCCCGGGCCATCGTGGACGCCACCGGCGACGGCGACGTGGCCGCCCTGGCCGGGGCCTCCTTCGAGATCGGCCGCGCCGACGACGGGCTCGTGCAGCCCATGACGCTGATGTTCCGCATGGTGGAGTTCGAGCGGAACGCCTTCGCGGCCTACCGGCAGGCGCACCCCGACCAGTGGCGCGGCGTGCACGGGCTCTGGGAGCTGGTGCGGGAGGCGAGCGCGGCGGGCGAGCTGGCGCTCGCGCGGGAGGACATCCTCTTCTTCGGCACCCCGCACGAGCGGGAGCTCTCGGTCAACAGCACGCGGGTCACCGGAGCCCTCGGCACCAGCGTCTGGGATCTCACCCTCGCCGAGTGGCAGGCGCGCCGGCAGATGAAGCAGATCGTCGCGTTCCTGCGCAAGTACGTGCCGGGCTTCGAGCGGTCGTACCTGGCCCAGAGCGGCGTGACGATCGGGGTGCGCGAGACGCGGCGCATCACCGGGGAGTACCAGCTCACCGCGCAGGACATCCTGGGGGCGCGCAAAGCGGAGGACGTGATCGCACGCGGAACCTATCCCCTCGACATCCACAGTCCGACGGGCAAGGGCACCGTGCTGATGCGGCTGCCCGACGGCGGGTCCTACGACATCCCCCTCCGCTGTCTGCTGCCGCAGCGCCTGGACCGGCTCGCGGTGGCGGGCCGCTGTATCTCGGGCACCCACGAGGCGCACTCGTCCTATCGCGTCATGCCGATCGCCATGGCCACCGGCCAGGCCGCGGGCGTGTGCGCCGCGCTGGCCGCGCGCGCGGGCAAGGCGGTGCGCGACGTGCCGCCGGGTGACGTGCAGACCGAGCTCCGCCGGCAGGGCGCCCTGATCTGAGCGCGGCGCGGCCGCGCCTTCCTACCGTGTAAGACATTCGCGGGGGGAACGGTTGGAACCCCGCCGATCTACCCGAAGCGCGCGTGGAGCGCGCGGAAGCGTCGCGCGGCCGGCGGCATGCCCCTTGCGTGATAGACGAGCAGCATCTCGATCCCACCGTCACAGAAAAGGAGCCGCGATGAACAAGGACATCCTTGCCGGCAAGTGGAAGGAGATGAAGGGGCGCGTGAAGGAGCAGTGGGGCAAGATCACCGACGACGAGCTCGACCGCGCCGAGGGCAAGGCCGACCAGATGATCGGCCTGCTGCAGCAGCGCTACGGCTATTCCAAGGAGCGGGCGCAGGAGGAGTACGACCGCTTCATGCGGGACCAGGAGGTGCAGGCCCGCCGCTAGACGCGGGCCTTCGACGGAGCGGCGGCGCCGCCGGGGGCGCCGCCGCCTCTCTCGTCAGAGCGCGAGGTACTGCTGGCGGATCGCGTCGTTGTCGCGAAACTCGCGCGCGCTGCCCTCGAATCGGACGTGACCCTTCTCGAGCACGTAGACGCGGTCGGCCAGCTCCAGCGAGAAGCGCACGTTCTGCTCGGCGAGCAGGATCGTGAGGCCCTCGCGCTTGAGCCGCCCGATCTGCTCCTTGAGGTGCTCGACCACCAGCGGGGCCAGGCCTTCCGACGGCTCGTCCAGGAGCAGGAGCTCCGGGTTGCCCATCAACGTGCGGGCGATCGTGAGCATCTGCTGCTCGCCGCCCGACAGGAACCCGCCCTGGCGACCCACCAGCTCGCGCAGCTTGGGGAAGAGGTCGAAGACCCGCTCGATCGTCCAGCCGCCGTCCCGGGCGCGGCTGGCCACGTCCAGGTTCTCCCACACCGTCAGGTCCGCGAAGATGCGGCGATCCTCCGGGATGAACCCGATGCCCGCGCGGGCGATCTGGTAGGGCGCCCGGCCGGTGACGTCGCGGCCCTTCCACACCACTCGGCCGCGCCGCGGCGGGGTGAGGCCGATGATGCTGCGCATGGTGGTGGTCTTGCCGACTCCGTTGCGCCCGAGCAGGCACACGCACTCGCCGCGGATGACCTGGAGCGAGACGCCGAAGAGCACCTGCGACAGCCCGTAGGCGGTGTAGACGTCCTGCACCCGGAGGAGGGGATCGCTCACACGCGCTTCTCCCCGAGATAGACGCGCCGCACCTCGGGATCGCGCCGGACCTCGTCGGGCGCGCCGTCGGCGATCACCCGGCCCTGGTGGAGCACGGTGATGCGCTGGGAGATGGAGAACACCACCTCCATGTCGTGCTCGGTGAAGAGGAGGGTGAGGCGGCGCTCACGGGCCAGCCGCTCGATGAGGGCGATGGACTCCCGCGTCTCGCCCGCCGACATGCCGGCGGTGGGCTCGTCCAGGAGCAGGATCTCCGGCTCCAGCGCCAGCGCGATGCCCAGCTCGAGCTGCTTCTGGCCGCCATGAGAGAGGAAGCCCGACTCCTCGCCGGCCCGATCGAGGAGGCCCACCGCGCCGAGGATCGCGTCCGTCTCGTCGGCGTAGAGGCGCTCGACCCGCTCGAAGAGGCTCCAGCCGCGCCCGCGATGGGAGACGTAGGCAGCCTGCACGTTCTG
>CAMLFJ010000364.1 GCA_946479205.1 uncultured bacterium
CAGGGCCGGCTCACGGTTGACGCGGGCGCCAAGAAGGCCTTAACTGAGAGGGGCACGAGCCTGCTCCCGTCCGGGCTGGTGGAGGTGAGCGGCGAGTTCCACGTGGGCGACGTGGTGGCGCTGATCCAGCTCGACGGCCAGGAGTTCGCGCGAGGCCTCGTGAACTACGACGCGGGCGAGCTGCGGCGGATCAGCGGCGCCAAGACGAAGGACATCGAGAAGACGCTGGGCTACAAGGGCGTGGACGAGGTGATTCACCGGGACAACCTGGTGATCCTCTGATGGACGCGGGGAGAGGGCACAACATGGACGCGGCGGCACACGTCGAGGCGAAGGCGCGGGCGGCCAAGGAAGCGGCGCGGGTGCTCGCGCTGGCTCCGACCCGGGCCAAGAACGAAGCGCTCGCCCAGATGGCGCGGGGGCTCGAGGAGAAGACCGGCGCGATCCTCGAGGCCAACCGGCAGGATCTCGAGCGCGCTCGCGCGGCCGGTCATCCGCGCGCCTTCGTGGACCGCCTCACCCTCACCGAGAGCCGCATCGAGGAGATGGCGGCGGGCCTGCGCCACGTGGCCGGCCTTCCCGATCCGGTCGGCGAGACCGTCGAGACCTCTCGCCGGCCCTCGGGCCTCGAGATCGCCCGCGTGCGGGTCCCCCTGGGGGTCATCGGGTTCATCTACGAGTCGCGGCCGAACGTGACCGCGGACGCGGCCGGCCTCTGCTTGAAGTCGGGCAACGCGGTGCTGCTGCGCGGCGGCAGCGAGGCGCTCGATTCCAACACCATGCTGGCCCAGATCCTGGCCCGCGCGGTCGAGAAGGCGGGGCTGCCCGCCGAGAGCGTCCAGGCGGTGGAGACGGCGGACCGCGCGGCGGTGCTGGCCATGCTCACGCTGGATCGCTACCTCGACCTCATCATCCCGCGCGGCGGCGAGGAATTCGTGCGGCTGGTGGCGGAGCGCTCGACGGTGCCGGTGCTCAAGCACGACAAGGGGCTCTGCCATCTCTACGTGGACGAGGGCGCGGACCTCGACATGGCGGTGGCGGTGGCGGTGAACGCCAAGGCCCAGCGGGTCAGCGTCTGCAACTCGCTGGAGACCCTGCTCGTGCACGCGGCGGTCGCGCCGGACTTCCTCCCCCGGCTCGCGGTGCGGCTCGCGGAGGCGGGCGTGGAGACGCGCGCGGACGAGCGGGCGCGGGCCCTGATGCCCGGGGCCCGGGCGGCCGAGCCCGCGGACTGGGACGCGGAGTACCTCGACTACATCCTCGCGGTGCGGGTGGTGGAGAGCTTCGAGGACGCGGTCGCCCACATCCGGCGCCACGGCTCCGGGCTGGCCGAGTCCATCGTCACCCGCGACCTGCGGCGCGCCCGGCGCTTCACCCAGGAGGTGGACGCGGCGGCGGTGCTGGTCAACGCGTCCACGCGGCTCGTGGACGGCAGCCAGTTCGGCATGGGCGCCGAGATGGGCATCTCCACCTCCCGCGTCCACGCCCGGGGCCCGGTCGGGGTACGCGAGCTGACCACCACCAAGTTCGTGGTGTGGGGCGACGGGCATATCCGGGAGTAGTCGCCTGCAGCCACGCGTCGGCATCTTCGGGGGGTCATTCAATCCGATCCACTTCGGCCACCTCCTCGTGGCCGACGAAGTCTGCGAGGCGCTTCGCCTCGACCGCCTGCTGCTGGTGCCGGCGGCGCAGCCCCCGCACAAGCCGGCGGCCGAGCTGGCGCCCGCCGCCCATCGCTACCGCATGACCGCGCTCGCGGTCCAGGAGCACCCGCGCTTCGAGGTCTCGGACGTCGAGGTCACGCGGAGCGGCCCGTCTTACACGGTGGACACCTTGACCGCGCTGCAGGATCGCGGGCGGCTGTACCTGATCATCGGATCCGAGACGTTCCTCGATCTGCTGAACTGGCGCGAGCCGCGGCGGGTGGCGGCCCTCGCGCGCCTGGTGGTGATTCCGCGCAACGGGATGGGCTTCGACCCCGAGACCCCGGCCGCGCTCAAGGTGATGCGGGAGCTGGGCCTGCCCGGCTTCGTGCCGGTGGGGGTCGAGCCGTCCGACGATCCCGCTCCGATCTTGCTGCACGCGGCGTCCCTGCCCATCTCGGGCTCGGACCTGCGTCGGCGCGCCCGCGAAGGCCGCAGCCTCGCCTTCCGCATGCCGGAGGCGGTGGTGTCCTACATCCGCGACCAGCAGCTCTACCGCCCGGAGGCCTGATGGCCATCCTGTCCGCCGAAGCCGTCGTCCGCGTGGCCGCCCGCGCGGCCCTGGAGAAGAAGGCGATCGAGCTGGTGGTGCTGGACCTGCAGGGGCTGTCGAGCGTGGCCGACTACTTCCTCGTCTGCAGCGCGCGGTCGACCCCGCAGGCCGATACCATCGCGGACGCGGTGCGCGGCGCGCTGCGCGCGGAGGGCGTGCGGCCGCGCCACAACGAGGGCAGCGCGGAGAGCGGCTGGCTCCTGCTCGACTATGCCGACGTGGTGATCCACGTGTTTCTCGAGGAGACGCGCGGGTTCTACTCGCTGGAGCGGCTCTGGGGCGACGCCCCGCTCGTTTCGGTCGAGGGGGCGGGCGCCCGGGATTGATTTGGGTTGGACCCCATGGTAGCCTGCGCGACTAGCGGCGACGCCGCGTGAGAGCGACAGGAGGCCAGAGATGAAGAAAGACCGTTTGGTTCAGCTCCGCAAGAAGCTGGAGGAGAAGCATCGCCAGCTCGAGGAGGAGGTGGGCCGGAACGTCCTCTATGGAAAGGGTCCCGAAGACGATTCCATCAAGGACCTGGGTGACCAGGCCTCTTCCGCCTACAATCGCGAGTTCCTCTTCGAGCTGGGCAACGGGGAGCGCCGGCGGCTGAAGGAAGTCGCGCTGGCGCTGCAGAAGATCACCGACGGTGGGTTCGGCGACTGCGAGCGCTGCGGCGAGCCCATCGCCGACAAGCGCCTCGACGCGGTGCCGGACGCGCGGTACTGCATCGAGTGCCAGCGCGCGATCGAAGAGGAAGAGCGTACCGCGGCCCGCTAGCGCCGCCGCTCCGTTCCGTCCGTGTCGATCCGCTTCGGGCTCGTCGTCGGCCTTCTCTTCGCCATTGTTGTCACCTACCTGACGTCCATCAATCCGAGTCGCGTCCACGTCGCTCTGGGGGGCGACTGGGCGTTCGACGTTCCCCTGATGGCGCTGATCGCGGTCGTGTTCGGCGCGGGGGCCGGGCTCGCCCTGGTGCTGGGCATCCTCCGCGACGTCACCCGCTCGTACGCGCATCGGACCGATCCCCTCGAGGCGGGACCGCGTCCCGCGCCCGCCGCGCCGGTCCGCGAGGCGGCCGACGCGACGCGCGAGCCCGCGCGGCCGGCGACGGCCCAGGCCGGGCGCGACGCGCTGATCGAGCGCCGGCGCTTCGCCGAGGCCCTCGAGATCCAGGCGCGCGTGATGCAGACGGCCCCGCGCGAGGAGCGGGCGGCCGAGAGCACCGTGCTGGCCGGCCTGCACTACGAGATCGGCCGGGAGCGGCTCGAGAAGCAGGATCGCACCGGAGCGATCGCGCACCTGAAGGACGCCCTGCGCGCCCAGCCCGACTTCGTGCCCGCGGCCCTGCTGCTGGGCGAGGCCCATCTCAAGGCGGGGGAGCCGCGTGAGGCCCTGCGCGTCTGGGAGCGGGCGGCCGAGGGCCCGCAGCCGGCCCTGCCGGTGCTGTCGCGCATCGAGCAGCTGCACCGCTCCGAGGGCCGGCCCACCCGCATGATCTCGCTCTACCAGGACGCGCTCGCCCGCCAGCCCGACAACCTGGCGCTGGCCTTCGGGCTGGGCCGCGTCTACTTCGAGCTCGCGATGCTCGACGAGGCGGCGGAGCAGTTCCAGAAGATGGAAGTGCGCGCGCCCGAGCTGCCGCTCATCCACGCGTACCTCGGCGCGATCCTGGAGCGGCGCGGGCAATTCCGCGACGCGATGGAGGAGTATCGCCGCGCGCTCCGGGAGAGCGATCGCATCGAATGGCCGCATCGCTGCGCCGCCTGCGGCGCCGCCCACGCCCGCTGGGTCGACCGTTGTCCCACCTGCCGTCGCTGGAACACGTCCCGGCCCTAGATCGCGCGCGTCCCGACCCCGGCCCCTGGCGCCGGTGGGCGGGGACACTGCTGGACCTTGTCTTCCCGCCGTTCTGCCCGGTGTGTCGCGTGCGGCTGGATGTGGGCCGGCGGGATCCCCTGTGTGGTGCGTGCTGGTCGGCGATCCGGCGCATCCATCCCCCGTGGTGTCGCGTCTGCGGGACCCCGGTCGGCGAATTCATCGGAGCGAGCAGCCGCGGGGCCATCGCGCCGGAACGTGAGTCCGGGAATC
>CAMLFJ010000365.1 GCA_946479205.1 uncultured bacterium
AGGCGCGCGCGCGGCTGGCCAAGGCCCAGGCTGATGCCCGGGCCCTCGCGTCCGCTGTCAGCATCTACTCCGCTCACATGGGCACGCTGCCCACCGCCCTGACCGATCTGACCTCGGTGGTCACGAACACCCAGGGTCAGCCGGGCGGTCCCTTCATGGCTTCGGTCCCCTCGGGCCCGGCCGGCTGGGGTACGTACGCCTACACCTCGAGCGCTTCGGGGACGTTCACCGTCAGCAACAGCGGCGACAGCACCTCCGTCAGCGTGCCGTAGCCGTTCCGGACACGCGCAGTTCGCATCGAAAAGGGCCCGTCCCGAAAGGGGCGGGCCCTGCTACGTCCGGGGGGGACGTGATAGAGTGCCGCCGATGGCCGATCCTCCCGCCCCTCCGCGGCGCGACCATTGGTGGATGCGGCTGGGCGATATCGCGGTCCGTCTCGCCTGGAAGCTGCTGTGGAGCTGGAGGCGATAGCGGGGCGGAGGGCGTGATCCGAGTGGTGAGCCGTCTCGGGATCGAACCGAGGACCCCCTGATTAAAAGTCAGGTGCTCTACCAACTGAGCTAACGGCTCGACTCAGGAAATCTGCGGAGTTACGACGGCCGAGTTTACCATGCCCGGCCGCTCGATTCTCGTCACTCGATCACGTGGTCGGCGCGCAGCAGGAGCGTACGCGGGAGCGTCAGGCCAAGGGCCCTGGCGGTCTTGAGGTTGATGACCAGCTCGAAGCTGGTCGGCTGCTCGACCGGCAGATCGGCCGGACTCGCGCCCTTCAGGATCCGGTCGACGTAGGTCGCGGCCTGTCGCCAGTAGCGGTCGGAATCCGCGGATTGCGACATGAGGCCTCCCGCGACGACGTACGGTCGGCCGGGGCCGCCGAAGACGGTCGCCACCTTCCGCCCGGTCGCGAGTCGGGCGATGTCGACGCCGCGGGTCTGCACGAGCTGATCCGCCATCACGATCAGCCCTTCGGAGGGCGTCATCTGGCGAATCGCGGAGAACGCCTGGTCGAAGTCTTCGGGCCGGAGCACGTCGATGAAGCGAATGGCGCGCTGCCGGGCGATGGCGGCGCGCTCGATCTCATTCCGATAGCGCTCTCCGCCGGGATAGCTCGGGCTCGACAGGAGGGCGATGCGCGACACGCCGGGAATCTCGACCATCAGCTCCACGAGCTTGGCCGCCTGCTCCGGATCCACGTCGATCGTCACGCCGGTCACGTTCCCGCCGGGCCGCGCCAGGGTCTTCACGAGGCCCATCTCCACGGGCGCGGTCGCGCCGACCACCACGATGGGGATGGTCTGGCTCGCGTGGCGAGCGGCCAGCGCATTGGGCGTGCCCCCGCCACGATCAGGTCCACCTTCGCGTCGGCCAGCTCCGCGGCCAGGTGCGGAAGCCGATCGTATCGTCCTTCCGCCCACCGATACTCGAACGTGATGTTGCGTCCCTCCACCCACCCCCGGTCGCGGAGCTCCGAATGAAACGCGCCCAGGAGCCTGGTGTTCTGCGGGGACGGGGCGGTGGCCGCCAGGTGGCCAACCCGGTACACCTTCCCCGGCTGCTGCGCCTGGGCAGTGAGATGCCAGGCCCCCACGCCAAGCGTGACCGCCGAGATGAAGACGCGCCGGTTCATCGACTCGATCGACGATGCAAACGGGGGCCGCGCGAAGCGGCTACTTCGTCCGGCGCGGCCGCGTGAGGGGCTCGACGAGGTCCGCCATCGCGGGCGGCGTCGTCGCGTCCTTGAAGTCGGCGAGCCGCCGGTAGATCTCGCCGCAGGCCTGGTGGAAGCCGCCGGGCAGCCCGGCGGCCTCGAAGGTCGCCGCGATCTCGTCCATCTCGCCCACGAAGCGCCAGGCCTTGCGCGCATTGTCCCGCGCGGCCGCCTCCGACTTCTTCGGGAGCTCGGGCTGCGAGCGGTGCCACTCGGCGAGCAGGGCGTCGTCCACCCCTTCGCTCGCGGCCACCGCTCGGACGCCCATCAGCAGCGCGGATGTCCCCTTGGTGAAGGCGGCGTAGACCATCTTGAGCGCGGAGGCCGCCCCGGGCACGTCGTTGACCGCGATCGCCTCGAGCGCGCTGCCCTCGAAGAGCGCGACCGCGCGCTTGGCCTCGCGGCCCGAGAGATAGAGCCGCGTCGAGCCGGCCGCGCGCGGGGGCGGGCCGATGAGGCCGCCGTCCACGAAGGTGGCCCCGCCCCCCTCG
Organism: uncultured bacterium; assembly: GCA_946479205.1. Next base: position 2,200 of record CAMLFJ010000365.1, read on the forward strand.
ACGATGGCCCCGATCTCCCGGGCGGTGGCCGGCGCGACCGCGTTGCCATCCACGAAGAGGCCGGCGAAACGCCGGGCCGCGACCTCGCGAGCCAGGTCGAGCGCGGCGTGGGGCGGGCAGATCGAGAGCACCACGTCGCTGGCCGCGAGGACCTCGGCTACCGTGCCCGCGTCCTCCAGGCCCCCCGCGGTCGCCCGCGCGCGCGTGTCGGCGCTGCGCCCCGCGGAGGCCCAGAGCACGCGCTGTCCAGCGGCCCGCGCGCACGCGCCCACCACGGCGCCCATGTCCCCCGGATGCAGCAGCCCGATCGTCGTCGCCATGCGTTCCCGAACCTTTCTCTTGAACCGGCTTGTCGGCCGCGGCGGGAGGCCGCGATCGTGGATCGCGCGCTAGTCCTCGCCCGCCAGGTGCGCGAAGCGGCCTGACGTCGAGCGCGTGGGCAGCTCGGCCGAGCCGTGGATGGCCTTGATCTCGACCTCGCGCACGAGATCGCCCAGCAGGACCGCGATGAGCCCGAGCATGGCGAGCAGCGGCGAGAACATGAGGGCGGCGAGCAGCCAGACGAAGAAGCCCTGCACGCCCCGGGTGGCGCCACCCACCATGCCCACGAAGAGGGCGCCGATCACCCAGCCCGCCAGTAGCGCGAGAAGCCAGAGACTCGGTTCAGCCACGGAGGAATGGTACCGCAGACGGCGGCCCCTGCCCAGGTTTGAGCAGGGGGACTGAAGCGTTAGCGGGCGGGGGCGCTCGCCGAGACCAGCGCCGGGTCGTCCACCGGCGGCACTTCCGCGTCGGCCATCAGGAACATCGCGAGGAGGAAGAAGGTGACGATGATGCCGAATCCGATCGACGCGCGCTTCATACGGGGGTGGTCTCCGGGCGCAGGTTGCGGACGATGGTCCGCAGCTCCCGCGGGTTGATGGGTTTCTCGAGCAGGTGTGCGGCGCCGTACCGCACCGCCTCTGCCTGCGTGTCGGGGTGGCATTCGGCGGCGATGAGGACCATCGGGAGCGCCGGGTCCGCGGCGCGCAGGATGCGCACCAGGTCCCAGCCGTCCTCCGCGATCCCGTGCGCCGGCGGCAGGTCCAGGTCGATGATGGCCAGATCGAACTCGCCGACGCCAACCTTGCGGATGGCCTCCGAGCTCCCCGCGGCCGTCTCGACGGCGAACCCGCTGACCCGGAGTGCGGCGCCCAGGCCCTCGCGGCTCGTCCCGTAGGGATCGACCAGCAGCAACCGGTCTCGTCCCTCCGTCTCGGCGTCGCGATTCAGTCCAAATCTAGCCATATCCAGTGGATCTCCGGTTCCTTAGGCAACCGCGGTGCCAAACGGAAGGGACGCATCGGAAGGCGGGGAAGCTCGGAATTACGATCAGTTAGCGAGTTTCACGGGGCATTCACGTAGACGGCGAGCGTCAGTGCACTGACACTTGTTGTGTAAGGGTTACATCGAAACCGGTAATTTTTTCTTCGTGGCGCGGACTTAGCGAGCAACCCGCGCGATGACTATGTAGAGGCGGCCCGCACGCGGTTGCCGTATGCTGCGTGAAAATCCTCACGGGAGGTGTGACGAGATGCGAGTGCTTCTGGTGCACCCGAGCCCCCTGATGTACTCGGAGCTCTACCTCCGGCTCGAGCCGCTCGGACTCGAGCGCGTGGCCGCCGCGATCGTGGCCGCCGGTCACGACGTGCGGCTCATCGACCTGCAGGTCTTCACGCACGCCGACTACTGGCACGAGGTGGAGACGTTCGCGCCGCAGGCGGTGGGCTTCTCGGTGAACTACCTGGCGAACGTCCCGGAGGTGGTGGATCTCGCCAAGGAGACCAAGGCTCGGCGGGGCTCCCCCTTCGTGTTCGTGGGTGGCCACAGCGCGTCCTTCATCGCCGCCGAGTTCCTCGACCACGCGGACGGCGCCATCGACTGCATCGTCCGCGGCGAGGGCGAGGTCATCGCGCCGCTCGTGCTCGAGGCCATCGGCGATCCCAAGCTCGAGTCCCTGCCCGGCGTGGTCACCCGCCACGGCGCGGGCCCGAGCCCGACCCTGCTGAAGGACCTCGATCTGCACCTGCCCGCGCGCCACCTCAGCCGGCGCCGCCACAAGT
>CAMLFJ010000366.1 GCA_946479205.1 uncultured bacterium
CGCCCGATCACGTTCACCTCGGCGAAGCAGCTCGTCCCGGTGGCCAACAAGCCCATCCTCTTCTATGGGATCGAGGCGCTGGCCGCCTCGGGGATCCGCGAGATCGGCATCGTGGTCGGGGACACCCGGCAGGAGATCCGCGACGCGGTCGGCGACGGCAGCCGCTTCGGCGTCTCGGTCACCTACATCGAACAGGAAGCCCCGCTCGGCCTCGCCCACGCGGTGCTCGTCTCGGAGCCGTTCCTCGGCACCGATCCGTTCTGCATGTACCTGGGCGACAACCTGATCCGCGAGCGGCTCGAGCCCCTGGTGACGCGCTTCCGCGACGAGAAGCCGAACTGCCAGATCCTGCTCGCCGCGGTGCCCGACCCGACCCAGTTCGGCGTCGCGGTGCTGAAGGGCGGGCAGGTCGTACGCCTGGTCGAGAAGCCGAAGGACCCGCCGTCCAACCTGGGCCTGGTCGGCGTCTACATGTTCGACGCGACCGTATTCAAGGCGGTCAAGGCGATCAAGCCGTCGGCGCGCGGCGAGCTCGAGATCACCGACGCGATCCAGTGGCTGATCGACCAGGGCTTCGTGGTGCGGCCCCACGTGATCGAAGGCTGGTGGAAGGACACCGGCAAGCTCGACGACATGCTCGAGGCCAACCGGATCATCCTCGACACCCTGCTGCCGCGCAACGACGGCACCGTGGAGGACAGCGAGATCGTCGGCCGCGTGGTGATCGAGGCGGGCGCGCGCGTGATCCGGAGCACGGTGCGCGGGCCGGCGATCATCGGCCGGGACGCGGTCATCGAGAGCGCCTACGTGGGGCCGTTCACGTCGATCGGCGACCGGGTGGTGCTGCGGGCCAGCGAGGTGGAGCACTCCATCCTGCTCGAGGGCGCGAGCGTGACCGACGTGGGCGGCCGCATCGAGTCGAGCCTGATCGGGCGCAACGTGTCCATCTACCGGACCGCGTCGAAGCCGCGCTCCTTCAATTTCATGCTGGGCGATCGCAGCGAGGTCGGGCTGATCTGATGGCGTCCCCGGACCCGATCGAGCTGAGCGATACCGCCAAGCGCGCCTTCGCGCTCCAGAGCTACGGGCCCGCGCCCGAGATCGCGGGGGTGCAGGTGGTGGAGCTCAAGCGGTTCACCGACGACGGCGGGTCCTTCATGGAGCTGGTCCGGCTGCAGCAGGGCGTCGCGGCGGCCCTGCCCGGCTTCGAGTGCCGCCAGGTGAACTACAGCGAGATGGACCCGGGCGTGATCAAGGCGTTCCATCTGCATCGCCGGCAGACCGACGTGTGGTTCGTGCCCCCGGACGACAAGATGCTCGTGGTCCTGCTCGACGTCCGGGCCGACACCAAGACCCGCGGCGCGCAGCGCCGGATCGTGCTGGGCGACGGCCAGTCGCGGCTGCTGCGGATCCCGCCGGGGGTCGCGCACGGGGTGAAGAACCTCGCGGCCACCCGCGGGCGCATCCTCTACTTCGTGGACGTCCAGTTCTCGCCGGATCCCGATCAGACCGAGGAGGGGCGGCTGCCCTGGGACTTCGCCGGGGCCGACATCTGGGACGTCACGCGGGGATAGCGTGAAGATCCTCGTCACCGGCGGCGCCGGCTTCATCGGCTCCAACTTCGTCCGCCACGTCCTCGCGCACCATCCGGGCGACTCGGTCGTCAATCTCGACGCGCTCACCTACGCGGGCAACCTGGAGAACCTCCGCGACGTCGAGGCGAATCCCCGCTACCGGTTCGTGAAGGGCGACATCTGCGACGGCGCGGTGGTCCGCGAGACGATGCGCGGGGCCGACGCGATCGTGCACTTCGCGGCCGAGACCCACGTGGACCGGTCGAACCTCGGCGCGGACGACTTCCTCCGCACCAACGTCACCGGCACCTTCACCCTGCTGGAGGCCGCGCGCGAGCTCGGGATCGGCCGCTTCCTCGCGGTGAGCACGGACGAGGTCTACGGGAGCATCGCGGAGGGCGCGGCCCGCGAGGGCGACGTGCTGAACCCGTCGAATCCCTACTCGGCCTCGAAGGCGGCGGCCGACCTCCTGGCCCGTGCCTACTGGACCACGCATCGGCTGCCCGTGATCGTCACCCGCAGCAGCAACAACTTCGGACCCTATCAGTATCCGGAGAAGGTCATCCCGCTCTTCGTCACCAACGCGATCGAGGACCGGCCGCTGCCGCTGTACGGCGACGGGCGCAACGTGCGCGACTGGCTCTACGTGCTGGACAACTGCGCGGCGATCGACCTCGTCCTCCGCAAGGGCCTGGACGGCGAGATCTACAATATCGGCGGGGCCGCGGAAGTTCAGAACGTGACCCTCACGCGCCGGATCCTGAGCCTGCTCGGCAAGCCGGAGAGCCTCATCACCCCGGTGGCCGACCGGCCCGGGCACGATCGCCGCTACGCGCTCGACTCCGGCAAGGTCCACGCCCTCGGCTGGAGGCCCGCCGCGACCTTCGACGAGGCGCTGGCCGCGACGGTGGAGTGGTACCGCACGCACGACGCGTGGTGGAAGCCGATCAAGTCGGGAGCCTTCCGGCAGTACTACCGGGCGCAGTACACCGCGAGGTAACCGTCATGCAGCGCGCATCGTTCCGCTGGGCCGCCGTCGCCCTGCTCGCCCTCGCCGTCCCCGCGGCCGCCGCGCCTCGCGACGCCACCCCGCGCCTCGATCCCCGCCAGGTCTCACCGCTCGCCTCGCACATTCGCCGCGTCGAGCCGGCGGTGGTGGGCATCCGGGTGGACGTGCCGCGCGATCGGCCGTCGGCGGCCACGCTCGGGGTCGAGCGCTGGGGCAGCGGCGTGATCTTCGACGCAAACCAGGGCTACCTGCTGACCGTGAGCTATGTCCTGCTCGACGCCTCGCGCATCGAGGTCTCGCTCCGCGACGGGCGCAAGGTGCCCGCGCGGCTCGTCGGGCTCGACCTCGAGGTCGGCGTCGGCGTGGCCCGGCTCGAGGGGCCGGGGCCCTGGCCGGCCGCGGTCCTGGGCGATTCGACCGCGGTGGCCGCCGGGGACGCGACCGGGACGGTGGGCGTGTCCGACGACGGCGCTCTCGTGGCCACCCCGAGCCGCGTGCAGGCGGTGCGGCCGTTCGCCGCCGCCTGGGAGTACATGCTGGACCGCGCCTTCATCGTGACTCCGTACAACGCGGCCTTCGGGGGCGCCGCGCTCGTCAACACCGCGGGCAGCGTGATCGGGGTGACCTCCCTGCGCCTGGGAGAAGCGCCCCACGTCAACCTGGCCATCCCGATGGAGAAGTTCCTGGCCGGCAAGGACGAGCTGTTGGCCCAGGGCCGCGTGAAGAGCCGGGCGCCGCGGCCCTGGCTCGGCCTCTACACGGAGTCGGTGGCCGGCGGGGTGGTGGTGGCGGGCATGTCGCCCCTCAGCCCGGCGCGGGCCTCGGGGCTGCGGGCGGGCGACGTCATCGTGCAGCTCAACGGGCGGCCGGTGGCGAGCCGCGAGGAGTTCTACCGCGAGCTCTGGCAGGCGCCGATGGATCAGGACGTGCGCGTGATCGTGCGCCGCGAGGGTGGCACCGAGGCGATCACGGTCCGCCCGCTGGACCGCTACCGTTTCTATCGCACCTCCGACAAGTAGGTTAGGCTCTAGCCATGAAGGGCGTCGACACCTACCAGGGTCGCGGTCTCATCGCCGACCCGATTCACCAGTACATCCTCTACACGCGTCCCGACGGGGCCCCCGGGGAGGCGACCGAGCAGGACCTCATCGACTCGGCCTGGATGCAGCGCCTGCGGCGGGTGCCGCAGCTGCAGTCCGCGCGCTGGGTGTTCCCGGCCGCCGAGCACAGCCGCTTCCAGCACTCGCTGGGCGCGATGCACCTGGCCGGGCGCTTCGCCCAGCAGCTCCATGCCTCGCTCCGGGCCGAGTTCTCCGACGCGCCCTCCGCCCCGCTCTTCGAGGAGCTGCTCCGCATGGCGGGCTTGCTCCACGACGTGGGCCACGGCCCCTTCGGCCACTTCTTCGACGACAACTTCCTGGCCGACTTCGATCTCACCCACGAGAAGGTGGGCCAGCGCATCATCCGGGAAGAGCTGGGCGAGCTGATCCGCGGGCTCCGCCGCAGCCCGTCGGGTCCCTTCGAGAGCGGCGAGCGCATCGACCCCGAGTGGATCTGCTACCTGATGGGCAAGAGCTACACGTTCCCCACCGCGGAGCACCCGCGCTGGCTCGCGCATCTCAAGCCGCTGCTCTCGGGCATCTACACCGCCGACAACATGGACTACGTGCTGCGCGACTCGTACATGTGCGG
>CAMLFJ010000367.1 GCA_946479205.1 uncultured bacterium
AGCGCCTGCCCGGCTCCGGTCTTGAGGTAGGCCCCCACGAGGTCCGTGAGGTCCACGTCCGCGGCCGGCCCGAGGCCCGGGCTCAGCAGCAGCCCAGCCAGGACGAGCGCGGCCAGGCCGGCGCGAGCCCTCACGAGGGCACCGTCTCGCGGGGCCGGGTGCGCCATCGATCGTGCATCCAGAGCCATTGCTCGGGCGCTCGGCGGATGGCCGCCTCGATCGCCCGGTTGAACATGCTCGTGTAGGTGGTGATCTCGCCGTCGGCCGGCGGCGGCAGGGCCGCGCTCACGTCCATGCAGTGCCGGCCGTCCGGTTCGCGGCGCAGGAAGATCGGCACGACCGGGGCGCCCGTCCGCAGGGCCAGCAGCGCGAGCCCCTTCGAGGTGGACGCGGGAGAACCGAAGAAGGGGACGAACACCCCTTCGGCGCGGGTGGCGTTCTGGTCGAGGAGAATGCCCACCATGCGCTGACGCCTCAGTGCGCTCAGGACCTCCCGCACCGCCTGCCGCTTGACGATGAGCTCGGCCCCGCTCCGCCGCCGGAAGCGGGACGCCAGGTCCTCGAGGACCGGGTGGTCGAGCGGGCGCGTCACGATGGACAGCGGCACGCCGGTCAGGCCGTGGGCGGCGGCCAGGAGCTCCCAGTTGCCGAAGTGAGCGGTGAGGATGAAGACCCCCCGGCCGTGAGCCGCCGCGGCCTGGAAATGCTGGAGTCCTTCCACCCGAACCCGCGAGAGCATGACGTGGGTAGGACGGAGAAGGTAGCGGCACGCTTCGATCAGGTTCATGCCGACGTGCTGGAACGACCGGCGCCCGAGGCGCCGGATCTCGGCGGGTGGTCTCTCCCCGCCGAACACGCGCTGGAGATTGTCCAGCGCCACCGCCCGCCGGCTCGGGAGCGCCCACCAGAGGAGATCCCCCAGGCGCCGGCCAGCCGCCAGGCCCACCGCCGAGGGGAGATGCGCCAGGAGCCATCCGAACGGGACGAGAAGGCAGAGCCCCAGGGACGCCGCCAGCAGGCCGGCGCGGGAGCGCGTCGCGCTCATCCCACGCGGGCGAGGATGAGGGCGGTGGCCCCCCAGACCGCGGCGGCGATGAGGGCCGAGAGAGGGATCGTGAGCACCCACGCCCAGACGATCTCCCCGGCCACGCCCCAGCGCACGGCCGAGAGCCGCTGGGTGGCGCCCACCCCCATGATCGAGCCGGTGATGGTGTGGGTGGTGCTGACGGGAATCCCGCCGATCGCGGTACCGATCAGCATCACCGCCCCCGCGGTCTCGGCGCAGAACCCCCCGATCGGGCGCAGCTTGGTGAGCCGCATCCCCATGGTCTTGACGATCCGCCAGCCGCCCGCGAGGGTGCCGAGCCCGATCGCGGCGTGCGCGGCCAGGATCACCCAGAAGGGGACGTAGAACTCGGAGCCGAGGTAGCCGGCGGAGAAGAGGAGGATCGAGATGATCCCCATCGTCTTCTGCGCGTCGTTGGTCCCGTGGCCCAGGCTGTAGCACGCGGCGGAGAGGAGCTGGAGCCGGCGGAAGAGCCCGTCGACCCGGCTCGGGCGGATCCCCCGCACCGCCCAGAGCGTGCCCACCATCAAGGTGAAACCGAGGCAGAGGCCGATCACGGGAGCCAGCACGATGAACGCGAGGATCTTGAGGAGGCCGCTCGGCAGGAGCGCGCCGAATCCCGCCTTGGCCACCGCGGCGCCGGTGAAGCCGCCGATCAGGGCGTGCGACGAGCTCGAGGGGATGCCGTAGTACCAGGTGATGAGGTTCCAGGTGATCGCGCCGCAGAGCCCGCCCAGGATGACCCACTGATCCACCACGCCCGCGTCCACCACCCCCTTGCCGACGGTGCGCGCGACCTGGACCCCGAAGCCGAACGCAGCCACGAAGTTGAAGAAGGCGGCCCAGGCCACCGCCTGCATGGGGGTGAGCACGCGGGTGGAGACCACGGTGGCGATCGAATTGGCCGCGTCGTGGAAGCCGTTGATGTAGTCGAAGACGAGGGCGATCAGGATGATGCAGATGATGACCAGCAGGGACCAGCTCATGCGGGGCGGGCGGTCCGCCTCACGCCATCTTGAGGGTGATGCCCTCGATGACGTTGACCACGTCCTCGCAGCGGTCGGTGATCGACTCCATCGTCTCGTACAGCTCCTTCCACTTGATGACCTCGATCGCGTCGGTCCCGCCCTCGAAGAGGGCCGCGAGCTGGTCGCGGAGCAGGCGGTCCGCCTCGTTCTCGAGGCGATTCACCTCGACCGCGTGCTTGTGGTAGAAGGGCGACAGGGTGCGCAGGCAGTGCACCGCCCGGTCGGTCTCCTCGGACGTCTTCACGATGATCTTGGCCATCGCGATGCAGCCCTCGGTGGGGGTCTTGATCTTGTAGATGAGCAGGCGGTCCGCCACCGCGTCGATCAGGTCGAGCACGTCGTCGAGCCGGCTCGCGAGGGCGTAGATGTCCTCGCGGTCGATCGGGGTGATGAAGGTGGTGTTGAGCCGGCGCACGATCTCGTGGGTGAGCGTGTCGCCCGCGTGCTCGAGATCCTTGATCTGCTGGGCCTTCGCCTTGGCGTCCTGGTAGTCGAGCGTCAGCTCTTCCAGGACGCGGGAGGCCGAGACGATGTGGGACGCCTGCTGCTCGAACAGATCGAAGAACTTCTCCTCCCGCGGGAGCAGGCGAAACACATCGGTATCCTCTCGCGGCCCCCCGCCGATGTCAACGCCGCGGGCGGGGTCCGGTTGACAGCCTCGGAACCCCGTGGCTAGGATGCGGCCGTGGCACGCGAGACCCGTTCCGCCCGGCAGGGCCGCTGCCCGCGCTGCGGTCTCCGCCGCGCGTGGGCCGGAAATCCGCACCGGCCGTTCTGCTCGCTCAGGTGCCGGCTCGTCGACCTGGGCGACTGGCTCGACGAGCGCTACCGCGTCGCGGGACCGGAGTTATCCACCGAGTCGGAGCCTCCGGAGTCCGAGGCTCCGCGCGGCGGATGAGCGGGCTCTTCAGCGATCCGCTGGGCTACCTTCTCCGCCTCGTGTTCAGTCTGCCCGCCCTGCTCGTGGCGGTGACGGTACACGAGCTCGCGCACGCCCTCGCGGCCGATCGGCTGGGAGACCCCACCGCCCGCCGCCTCGGTCGCCTCACGCTCAATCCGCTCCCTCACATCGATCCGCTGGGTGCGGTGGCCTTCGTGCTCACCGGCTTCGGCTGGGCCAAACCGGTCCCGGTGAACGCGCGGAACCTCCCACATCCGGTCCGCGACATGGCGTGGGTCGCGGTGGTGGGTCCCCTATCGAACTTCGCGATCGCTTTCGTGACCCTGGTGGCGATGCATCTGATCGCGCCTACGGGGGCGTTGAAGCTCGTCATGGCCCTGATCTACGAATTCAATCTCGCGCTCGGTGTCTTCAACCTGATTCCGCTGCCCCCCCTGGACGGTGGGCATTTCCTGCCGTATCTGTTCCCGCGGGCCGGAAACTTCGTTCACCAGCTGGAACAGGCGGGACCGTTCCTGCTGCTCCTGCTTCTATTCTCCGGAGCGGCGGGGCGAGTGGTGAGTCCCGTCATGCATCTGATCGACGCCCTCTATGGTTCGGCCGTCCGCTTCCTGATCTAGCTCGAGCCGACACCCGCGGCCGCGCGGCCTCCTCGTGGCGCAGGAGCCAGCGCTTCCGCCAGAGCCCGCCGCCGTAACCGGTCAGCGAGCCGTCGCCCCCGATCAGCCGGTGACAGGGCACCACGAGGGATATCGGATTGCGCCCATTGGCGGCGCCCACCGCCCGCACCGCCGCGCCGACGCCGAGCGTGCGGGCCAGCCCGCCGTAGCTCATGGTGCGGCCCGCCGGGATCCGCCGCAGGGCGCGCCAGACGCGCTGCTGGAACGGGGTGCCTCCCGTCTCGACCGGGATGCGGTCTACCGCGGCCAGATCGCCCGCCAGGTACCTGCGGAGCTTCGCGCTGAGGCCGAACGGGTTGCGCGCCCGGCGACGGGGAACCTGGGGGTACCGCGCGGCGAGCTGCCGGGCGAGAGGCGTCCGCCCGAACTCGAGCGCGCAGAGGCGGCCGGAGCGGGCCGCGATGGCGATCGTTCCGATCGGACTCGAGATCTCGTCGATGAGCAGCATGACTCCTCGTCGAAAAAACTAGACGCCCGAGCCTTTCGGCCCGGGCGCCTGAATTAACCCGGCAGCGACCTACTCTCCCACGCCGTTACCAGCGCAGTACCATCGGCCCTGGAGGGCTTAACTTCCGTGTTCGGGATGGGAACGGGTGT
>CAMLFJ010000368.1 GCA_946479205.1 uncultured bacterium
CGCGAAGACGGGCGCGGGACGGCGGGCCAGCTCGCGGGCCTTCTCCGTCTCGTCCGCCGTCCACTCGATCTTGACGCCGAACGCCGCGACGTCCCGCACGCGCGGTCCGAACCAGCCGCTAGCCACCAGGGCCGCCACCGCCCCGCCGAAGGAGTGCCCGACCAGCGTGACGGCGCCCGGCGGCTCCGCCTCGATGAGCCCGGCCACGTCGGCGGCGTGCACGCCGAATCCGTACGGACCGTCCGGCGCCGAGCGGCCGTGGCCGCGCAGGTCCGGCGCGAGCCACCGGCCGCGCCAGGAGCGCTCGATCAGCGGCAGCAGCCGCTCCCAGACCGACGCGTTGGCGCCCATCCCGTGCAGGAGGACGAGCAGGCGGTCCCCACTCCCCCCGCGCGCCACCCAGATCCCGCGCCCCGTGAGCTGCCCGCGGTCCATCGAAGCGGCGCTACCCCGGCACGACCCCGGCCGGGAGCGACTCGACGTGGGCGCAGATGTCGCGCGGGCGCGTCAGCCAGACCCGCTCGCCGTGCCCGAGGATGTGCTGCAGCGCGCGGCGCAAACGACGGATGCGGTACGGGCGGCCGATCACGAAGGGATGCAGCGAGATCGGGCACACCAGCGGCTGGCCCGCCGACTGCGCCAGCATCTCGTCGAACTGGTCCACGATCATGTCGGCGAACTCGTCCGCGGTGTAGCGATACCAGACGATGCCGCGCGTGTCGTTGACCTCGATCGGGTACGGCACCGCGAGGATCCGGCCCTTGCGGGTGCGGAGCCAGATCGGCTGATCGTCCATGGTCCAGTCCATCACGTACCGGTAGCCGGCCTCCTGCAACAGGTCCATGGTGACCGGGCTGTTGGAGAGCCACGGGCTCATCCAGCCGGCCGGGCGCGCGCCCTCGTGGCGCGCGATCGTGGCGGTGGCTTCCTCGATCAGCGTGCGCTCCTGGTCTTCCGGAAGATGCCCCTGCTCGTCCGAGTTGGTCAGCCCGTGGCCCAGGATCTCGTCGCCGCGCGCGCGCAGACGCGCCGGGATATCGGGCGCGACGTCGTACACCGCGGCGTTGATCTGCGCCTCCGCCGGCAGCCCGAGCTCGTCGAGCAGCTCGAAGAGGCGCCAGATGCCCACCCGGTTGCCGTAGTCCCGCCAGCTGTAGACGGAGTGGCTCTGGGCCTGGTCCGGGGGCGCGATGGCCGCGCCCTTGCCGACCCCGAAGCCGAAGGCCTCGATGTTGAGCGCGATGTAGACGGCCAGCCGCCGGTTGCCCGGCCAGCTGTAGTCCGGCCGCGCGGTGATGCTCGAGTAGTCGTAGCGTCCGTGGGTTGGCAACATGTTGGTCTTGGCCCTCCCGGCCCGCTATCATACCGCCATGCCCACCGCCACCGTCGGCCCGTGCGCGCTGCTCGGTCTCACGCTCCTCGCCCTCGCCGGCCCCGTTCGAGGACCTGCGGCTCAAGTGACCGGAGTCGAGTGACATGAAACGACAGAACATCCAGCCGGCATCGCTGAGCAAGCGGGTCGTGGGCGGCCACGTGCTCTACTCCCACGTGGTGGTCGTCGAGGGGAAGAAGACGATCTTCGTGTCGGGCCAGCTCGCCCGCGGCCCGAGCGGCGAGGTCGTCGGCGCCGGCGACATGCGCGCGCAGCTTCGCCAGGTGGGCGAGAATATCAAGGCGGCGCTGGAAGCGGCCGGGGCCAGCCTCGCCGACATCGTGAAGACCAACACCTACGTGACCGACATCGAGGAGTTCTTCAAGCACGTGGACGTGCGCATGGAGTACTTCGGCGCGCTGCCGACCAGCACCACCGTGGAGGTGCGCAAGCTCGCGCATCCGGATCTGGTGGTGGAGGTGGAGGCGATCGCGGTCATCGACTGACCCCGGGGACTGACCCGGGCCGGGCTCTGTTGCGCCCGCGGCCCCGGGTGTATGCTCCCCGCCGTGAAGCGCGGCCGGTCGCGACCGCTCGGCGCCCTCGCCATCCTGGTCCTCTGGACCCTGGCCCTCTGGTCGCCGCCGCCTGCCGGCGCGGCGGACGGGCAGATCACGCTTGCCGTTCACGTCTCGCTGGCCCCGACGTGGTTCGACCCGGCCGAGACCCCGGGCGTCATCACTCCCTTCCTGACGCTCTACGCGCTCCACGACGCGCTCGTGAAGCCAATGCCGGGTAACGCCTGGGCGCCCTGCCTGGCCGAGTCGTGGACGCAGTCGAAGGACGGGCTCACCTACGAATTCGCGCTCCGGAAGGGCGTGCGGTTCCACAACGGCGATCCGCTCACCGCGGAGGACGTGAAGTTCTCCTTCGAGCGGTACAAGGGCGCCGCCGCGACCACCCTCAAGGCGCACGTCGCCGCGGTCGAGCTCGTGGACGCGCACCGCCTCCGCTTCCGGCTCAAGCAGCCATGGCCCGACTTCATGACGTTCTACGCGACACCGGCCAGCGGAGCCGCCTGGATCGTGCCGAAGGCCTACACCGAGCGCGTCGGCGAGGACGGCTTCAAGCGGGCGCCGGTCGGGGCGGGCCCGTACCGCTTCGTCTCCTTCTCCCCCGGGATCGAGCTGGTCGTGGAAGCCTACGACGGCTACTGGCGGAATGCGCCCCACGTGAAGCGGCTCGTCTTCAAGGTGATCCCCGACGACTCCACGCGCCTGGCCATGCTCAAGCGCGCCGAGGCCGACGTGGCCTACACGCTGCGCGGCCCGCTCGGCGAGGAGGTGCGGCGGACGCCCGGCCTCACGCTGAAGGTCACCTACCCGACCTTCACCGAGTGGCTCGTGTTCACCCAGCAGTGGGATCCGAAGTCGCCGTGGGCCGACCGCCGGGTGCGGCTCGCGGCCAACCTCGCGATCGACCGCAAGACGCTCAGCCAGGCGGAGTATCTCGGGTTCGGCAAGGCGGCCTCCAGCATCATTCCCCGCGACTACGACTTCTACTGGGCTCCGCCCGAGTACCCGTACGATCCGGCGCGGGCCAAGCAGCTCCTGGCCGAGGCCGGCTACCCGAAGGGCTTCGATGCCGGCGAGGTCGCGACCGACGTGGTCTTCGCCCCGGAGGCGGAGGCGGTCATCAACGGGCTCGGGGCGATCGGCATCCGCTCGCGCCTGCGGCCGATGGAGCGAGCGGCCTTTTACAAGGCGGACCAGGACAAGCAGTTCAAGCACCTGGTCCGCGTGGGCAGCGGCACCGCGGGGAACGCGGCGACGCGGATCGAGGCGTTCGTGCTCACGACCGGCATCCGCTCGTACGGCGGCTACCCGGACATCGACGCGCTCTTCCGGGACCAGGCCGCCGAGACCGACCGCAAGCGCCGCGAGACCCTGCTCAACCGGATCCAGCAGCTCATGCACGAGCGCTCCATGTTCGCGCCCATCGTGGAGCCGCCGCTCCTCACCGGCGTCGGGCCGCGGCTCGGCGAGGTGCCCACGATCCCCGGGCACCCCTACCTCTCGCCCTACGAGGACCTCCGGCTCAAGTAGCGCGGCTTGCGATCGCCGCGGCGATCGCGCGCGCCTGCGCGGCCCCCCGCTCCGCGAACTCCCGGCAGAGCCCCGCGTAGCGCGCGGGATCGAGCAGCTCCTCCATCTGGGACGGGGTGAGCCCGGCGCTCACGTGGGGATCGAGCGCCAGCATCTCGCGGAACGGGCGGCCCTCGGTCACCGAGCCCTGCGCGGCGTCGTACACCGCGTCGTGGGCGCGCTGCCGGCCGATCTGCTTGCCCAGCTCGAGCATGAGCGCCTCGGCCATGATGAGACCGCCCGAGAGGTCCAGGTTCTGCCGCATGCGATCCGGAAAGACCTGGAGGCCGTCGAAGAGCGCCACCATTCGCTGCAGCATGTCGCCGGTCAGCTCGCAGGCCTGCACGATCGCCCGGCTCATCATGATGCTGGTGGTGCGATCGGCCTCGTGCTCGGTCTGCATGGCCTCGAGCGCCAGCGGGGCGAGCGCGCGGATCTGAGCCGCCGCGGCAATGATGTCCTGGGAGAGCTTGGGATTGCGCTTCTGCGGCATCGTGCTGCTGCCCACCGTGCCGGCCGGCACCGGCTCCTCCACCTCGCCGAACTCCTGCTTCATCAGGGTATAGATCTCGCGGCCGATCTTGCTCGAGGTAGCCGCGAGCATGCCCAGCAGCAGCACGTACTCGGCCTGGTGGTCGCCGATGGTCCGCGCGGGCAAGGGCATCGGCCGCATGCCGAGGTGCGCGGCCATCCGCTCCTGCGTCGCCAGGCCGAGCTCGCCCAGCGAGGCGAGCGTGCCCGCGCCGCCGCCCAG
>CAMLFJ010000369.1 GCA_946479205.1 uncultured bacterium
GGCGACGACGCTGGCCGACAGCGGATACCACGCCTGCATCGTGAAGGCCTGCGGCGGGCTCGGCGCGGCGATCGCGTGCTGCCGCAGCCAGAGCGCCGGGTAGACCATGTGGTAGGTGTAGTCGTCCCAGACCCACAGCCGGGTCGCCTGGACGAGGTGGGGCCACATCCAGACGCCGAGCAGGCCGCCGGCGGCGAGCGACACGAGCCACGCGGTGCGCGTGAGCGACGCCCCGCGGTCGAGGGTGCCGCGATCCGGCGCGGCACGCCGGAGGAGCCAGAGCGCGGTGGTAACCGCCACCGAGAGGAGCAGTCCGAGGCCCGTCGCCGTGAGGTGTCCCAGCAGCCCGGCGCCGAGCACGAGCGAGTGGACGAGCACGAGGTATCCGCTCAGCGTGGCGAGCGCCAGGTGGCTCGGGCGAGCGCCAAATCCGGCCGTGACCGCGAGCGCCACCGCGACGAAGACGGCACCGCCGTTGAGGACGAGCCAGGCGATCACCGCACGCACGTGTGAAAGCGCAAGGTGGAGAGCAGCATAGGCTGGGCGCGCGTGGAATGCACGACCGCCTCTTCGCAAACACTACCGGCGAACCCTCTGCTATCCTGGGCTGCGCCATGAAGGGCGGCGCCTTCGTCACGCGGTGCTCCAACTCGAGGGGAGGGTAAGCCACCATGCCGAGCGCGGCCGACTTCGAGAAGCTGGGGGTCTTCTACCTGGGCCGGCCCTACGACTGGCAGCAGAAGAAGGCGCAGGACGGCCTCATCCTCTACGACTCGAAGGACCTGGTCACCCACGCGGTCTGCGTGGGCATGACCGGCAGCGGCAAGACCGGCCTCTGCCTGGCGCTCATCGAGGAGGCGGCCATCGACGGCATCCCGGCCATCCTCATCGATCCCAAGGGTGACCTCGCCAATCTGCTCCTCACCTTCCCCGGCCTCGAGCTCGATGACTTCCGCCCCTGGGTCAACGAGGACGACGCGCGCCGCAAGAACCTCTCGGTGGACGACTACGCGCGCCAGCAGGCCGAGCTGTGGCAGAAGGGGCTCGCGTCCTGGGGAGAGGACGGCGCGCGGATCCAGCGCCTGCGCGACGCGGCCGACTTCGCGATCTACACGCCGGGCAGCAACGCGGGGATCCCGCTCTCCATCCTGAAGTCGTTCGCGGCCCCGCCGCCCGCCATCCGGGAAGACGAGGAGCTGCTGCGCGAGCGCATCGGCACCACCGCGACGAGCCTGCTGGGGCTCCTCGGCATCGACGCCGATCCGATCAAGAGCCGCGAGCACATCCTGATCGCCACCATCCTCGACAGCGCGTGGCGCCAGGGGCAGGAGCTCGACCTGGCCGGCCTCATCCAGCAGATCCAGACGCCGCCGGTGAAGCGGGTGGGCGTACTGGACCTCGACGCGTTCTTCCCGTCGAAGGACCGCTTCGCGCTCGCGATGGCGCTCAACAATCTGCTCGCCGCGCCCGGCTTCGGCGCCTGGATGGAGGGCGAGCCGCTCGACGTGGGCAACCTGCTGCACACGCCTTCGGGTAAGCCCCGCGTCGCCATCGTCTCGATCGCGCATCTCAACGACGCCGAGCGGATGTTCTTCGTCTCGCTCCTGCTCAACCAGGTGGTGGGCTGGATGCGGACGCAGTCCGGCACCACCAGCCTGCGGGCGCTGCTCTACATGGACGAGATCTTCGGCTTCTTCCCGCCGGTGGCCAACCCCCCCTCGAAGACGCCGTTGCTCACCCTGCTCAAGCAGGCGCGGGCCTTCGGGGTGGGCGTGGTGCTGGCCACCCAGAACCCGGTGGACCTCGACTACAAGGGCCTCTCCAATACCGGCACCTGGCTCATCGGGCGGCTGCAGACCGAGCGCGACAAGGCGCGCGTGCTCGACGGCCTCGAGGGCGCGGCGGGTAGCGCGGGCCAGGGCTTCGATCGGGCCGCGCTCGAGCGCATCCTGTCGGGGCTCTCGAGCCGGGTCTTCCTGATGAACAACGTGCACGAGGATCACCCGGTCGTGTTCGAGAGCCGCTGGGTGATGTCCTACCTGCGCGGGCCGCTGACGCGCGCGCAGATCAAGACGCTGATGGACACGCGGCGCGGGGCGTCGGCGCCCGCGAGCGCGCAGTCCCCCGCCCCGGTCGCGGCGGTTCGGCCCGCGCCCGTCTCGGCCCCGAAGCCGGCCGGAAAGGGTGTACGCGCCCCCGCGCCCGAGGCCGCGCCGGCTCCGCCCGCGGCCGGCGGTCAACGTCCGCTCCTGCCCCCCGACGTGCCGCAGCACTTCGTGCCCGCGCGCGGCGGGGCGCCCGCCGGGGCGAGCCTCTTCTACCAGCCGATGCTCGTGGGCGCGGCCCAGGTCCGCGTGGCCGACACCCGCAGCGGCGTGGACGTGAACCGCGACCTCCTCTACCTGACCGCGATCACCGACGACGCGGTGCCGGTGGACTGGACCGGGGCCGAGGAGGGGGGCTTCACCACGTCGGACCTGACGCCGGCCGCGGAGGGCGAAGCGGGCTTCGCCGACCTGCCCGCCCCCGCCTCGAAGAAGAAGAGCTACGACGGCTGGAGCAAGGACTTCGCGACGTGGCTCCTCCAGTCGCAGAAGACCGAGCTGCTGCGAAGCCCGTCGCTCAAGGCCGTCTCGAAGCCCGGGGAGTCGGAGCGCGACTTCCGGGTGCGCCTCCAGGAGTCGACCCGCCAGGACCGGGACAAGGCGAGCGACGTGCTCCGCCAGAAGTACGCGCCCAAGCAGGCCGCCCTGCAGGAGCGCCGGCGCCGAGCCGAGCAGGCGGTGGCCCGCGAGAGCGAGCAGGCCACGCAGCAGGGCATCCAGACCGCGATCTCGGTGGGCGCCACCATCCTGGGCGCCTTTCTCGGGCGCAAGTCCATCAACGTCGGCACGATCGGGCGCGCCACCACCGCGGTGCGCGGCGCGGGCCGCGTGCTGAAGGAGACGCAGGACGTGGGCCGCGCCAAGGAGACGGTCGGCGCAGTGGACGAGGCCATCGCCGCGCTCGATGCCCAGTTCAAGGTGGAGGCCGACGCGCTCGGCGCGCGGACCGATCCGCTGACCGAGCCGCTCGAGACCATCGCGCTCAAGCCCACGCGCCAGAACATCACGGTGCGCCTGGTCGCGCTGGCCTGGGCGCCGGGCTGGCGCGACGCGGCCGGCGCGATCACGCCGGCCTGGAAGTAGGCCATGGGGGCGCGGACCGGCGCGCAGTTCCTCGACAAGCTCCGCAAGACGCCTCGTACCGTGTGGCTGGGCGACGGGCGCGTGGACGACGTCACCGCGCATCCCGCGCTCGCGGGGGCCGCCCGGACGCTGGCCGGCGTCTTCGATCGCCAGCACCAGTACCCGGAAGACTGCCTGATCCCCGACCCGGAGACCGGAGAGCCCATCGGCATCGGCCACATGATCCCGCGTTCGATCGACGACCTGAAGCGCCGCAACCGGGGGCTCGCGCGGATCTCCGAGGCGACGGTGGGCCTGATGGGGCGCACCCCCGACTACATGAACGTCAAGTTCGCCTGCTTCGCGGCCCGGCACGCGATCTGGGCGGGGCCGGATCACGCCAACGCCGAGGGCGCGGAGAACCTCGTCCGCTTCCAGCACCACGTGGCCCGCGACGACGTCTCCCTCACCCACACGATCATCCAGCCGACCATCGACCGGACGAGCGACGCCAAGCTCATCGGCAACCGCGTCACCCTGCAGAAGGTCGGGGAGACCGCCACCGCCATCGTGGTGCGCGGCGCGCGCATCCTCGCCACCCTCGCGCCGTTCGCGGACGAGATCGCGGTCTACCCGGGCCTGCCGATTCCCGCCGACGCCACCGCCCACGCGCTCGCGTTCGCCATCCCGGCCGACACCCCGGGGCTGATCTTCCTGTGCCGGGACAGCGCCGCCGCGCCGGCCGAGGACCTCTTCGATCGCCCGCTGTCCTCGCGGTTCGACGAGCAGGACGCGTTCGTGATCTTCGACGACGTCGAGGTGCCCCGCGAGCGCCTGTTCCTGGACGGCCGCACCGACATCTACAACGCGATCCGTACCACTGGCATCGTCGAGAACCTCACGAACCAGAGCACGCTCCGGGCGCAGACCAAGCTCGAGTTCGCCTACGGGCTGGCCACGCGCATGGCCGAGGCCCTCAACGACCAGAGCCCCGCCACGCTCGAGATGCTCGGCGAGCTCCTGGCTTACGTCGAGGTCACCCGCAGCGCGGTGCTGCTCTCCGCCGAGCACGGCCGCCACGTGGG
>CAMLFJ010000370.1 GCA_946479205.1 uncultured bacterium
ACCACCGCCGTCCTCGACGAGATCGCCGCGCAGTGCGGCGCCGCCCTCACCGCCTCGGCCGACTGAGGGTCGTGCACGTCGTGGAGTATCCACGACGCCACGCAGCTCGAAGGGCGGGGGATCGCGACCGTCGTCCTCGGCACGCATGAGTTCCGCCCGCTCGCGCTCGCGGAGGCGAAGGCCAAGGGGCTGCCCGACCTCGGCATCGTCACGGTGCCGCATCCCATCGGCGGCGTCGCCGAGAAGCTCGTCGCGGAGAAGGCGATGAACGCGGTGGACGCGGTGATGGCCGCGCTCACCCGCGGCGCGGCGGCGGGGGCCGGTCCGGGGGCCGCGGAGGAAACCGCCGCCCGTCACACCGCGCCGGACGACCTGCTCGCCTTCCAGGGCTTCATGATGGAGCGCGGTTGGGGCGACGGGCTGCCGATGATCCCGGCCACGCCCGAGCGCGTCGCGGCCATGCTCGCGGGCGCGGGCCGGCCCGCGGGCGCCCTGGTGGCGATCCTGCCGCCGCGGCTGGGCCGCGCGACGGTGGAGCGCGTGGCGGTCAACGCGGTGCTGGCCGGCGCGCTACCCGAGCACTTCCCGGTCATCCTGGCCGCGGTGGAGGCGGTGGCCCAGCCCGCGTTCAACCTGCAGGCGATCCAGACCACCACGCATCCCTGCTCGCCGCTGATCATCGTCAACGGCCCGATCGCGGCGCGGCTCGGGATCAACGGCGCCGGCAACGCGCTCGGGCAGGGCCACCGCGCCAACGCGGTGATCGGGCGCGCGCTGCGGCTCGTGCTGCAGAACACGGGCGGGGCGCGCCCGGGGAGCGAGGACCGCGCGACCCAGGGGCATCCCGGCAAGTACAGCTACTGCGTGGCCGAGAACGAGGCCGCCTCGCCGTGGGAGCCGCTGTCGGTGGAGCGCGGGTTCGCGGCGGAGGCGAGCACGGTGACGGTGTGCGCCTCCGAGAGCCCGCACAACATCAACGACCACGGCTCGTCCACCCCCGAGGGCATCCTCACCACGGTGGCGGGCACCGCCGCGACCGTCGGCTCCAACAACATCTACCTGGGCGGCGAGCCGCTGGTGATCCTGGGTCCGGAGCACGCGGCCACCGTCGCGGGCGGGGGCTGGAGCAAGGCGGATTTCAAGCGCGCGCTGTGGGAGCGGGCGCAGGTGCCGCTCTCGCGCTTCGATCCGTCGAACCTGGAGCGCTTCGCGGTGATCCATCCGGCCGGATTCAAGGACCGACCGCCCGAGACGCTGGCCCCGCTCGCGCGGGCGTGGACCGACATGATGATCGTGGTGGCGGGCGGGGCGGGCAAGCACTCCGTGCTGATCCCCACCTTCGGGGCCACGCGCTCCGTCACGCTTCGGGTCGAGGGGACTCCGCCGGCGTAGGCGCGTAGAGGCGGGCGAAGTACTCCTTCACCATGCGGTCCGAGCTGAAGCGCTCCCCCGCCATCCGGATCGACGCCCGCATCATGGTGGTCCAGCGCGCGGGATCCGCGAAGGCGGGCAGGACCTCGCCCTCGAGCGTGTCGTAGAGCGCGCGCAGGTCGCGCGGGTCCGGATCCGCGGGGGCGGTATCGTCGCCGATGGCCCAGCCGGTGACGCCGTGCTCGCAGCCCTCGGGCCACCAGCCGTCCAGCACCGAGAGGTTGAGGGTGCCGTTCATCGCCGCCTTCATCCCGGAGGTGCCGCTCGCTTCCATCGGGCGGCGCGGCGTGTTCAGCCACACGTCGGCGCCGCGGGTGAGCACGCGGCCCAGCGCCATGTCGTAGTCCTCGAGGAACGCCATGCTCTCGGGCCACTGGCGCAGCGCGGCCACCAGCCGGGCGATCACCGCCTTGCCCTCGTGATCGGCCGGGTGCGCCTTGCCCGCGAAGAGGACCTGGACCCGGTGCCGCTTGACCAGGGCCGCGAAGCGCTCCGGATCGCGCAGCAGCAGGTCGGGCCGCTTGTAGGTGGCGGCGCGCCGCGCGAAGCCGATGGTCGGCGCGGTGGGATCGAGCCGCACCCCGGTGCGCGTCCGGACCTCCGCGAGCAGCTCGGTCTTGAGCGCGCGCTTGGCCGCGAGCAGCCGCTCGTCGCTCGCCAGCGCGGCGGGGATCCGCGAGTCCTGCCAGGTCCCGGCGTGCACCCCGTTGGTGATCGCGATGATGGGGGCGGCGCCCTTGACGTGCGCCCACATCGCGCGCGCGGTCTCGCCGTGCAGCTGCGCCACCGCGTTGGACAGGTGGGCGAGGCGGAGGCCGGCCACCGTCATGTTGAACGGATCGCCCCCGATCTCGGCCAGCTCGCTCGGCACCAGCTCGCACCCGGCGCCGAGCCGCCGCAGGTCCGCGAGCGGGTGCACCTCGTTGCCGGCCGGGACCGGGGTGTGGGTGGTGAACACGATGCGCTCGCGCGCGGCCAGCCACGCCTCCCGGAACGTCTGCCCTGCCTCCATGCGGTCGGCGATCATCTCGATGCCCGCGAAGACCGCGTGCCCCTCGTTGAAGTGGTAGCGCTCGACCGGGAGGTGGAGCGCGCGGAGCGCCCGCACCCCGCCGATGCCGAGCAGCATCTCCTGCGCCACGCGGCAGTCCGGCCGGGGATCGTAGAGCCGTCGGGTGATCCACAGGTCCCGCGGATCGGTGGGCTCGAGCAGGTAGAGGGGGGCGATCGCGTAGCGGCCCACGCGCCAGACCCGGCACTCGACCTCGCGGGCCGCGACCCGCACGCGCACGCGCGCGCCGGCGTCGGTGAGCACGCCGGGCTTCTGGTCGGTCCACTCGTCGTGGGGATAGCCGTCGGCGCCGATGTGCTGCGAGGTGTAACCCTGGCCCCACCGCAGCCCGACACCCACCACCGGCAGCCCGAGATCCCCCGCGGACTTCATGAAGTCCCCCGCGAGCACACCGAGGCCCCCTGCATACGAGTGGAACTCCTCGTGCAGGCCATACTCCATCGAGAAATACGCGACCAGCGGCGTCCGACTCGCGGTCGTCAACGGACCGATCTCACATCTTCGAGCATACAACGGGGTAGGGCATGGCTCGCCACGACTCAGCGTGTTTCGCGGGGGCCGTTCCGGTTGGCCCCGCCCCTCGCGCCCGGCCGGTCAGCCGCGAGGCCTCCACGGGTGCGTGATGAGGCGAGCTCCGCGCTGCCAGCTCAGATAGGCCCAGGCCCATGCGAAGAGGACGAGGAAGCGATTGCGGAAGCCGATCAAGAACATGATGTGCACGAAGAGCCAGGCGAGCCACGCGGGGAGGCCGTGGAGCTGGAGGCGGCCAATCACCGCGACCGCCGCGGCGCGGCCGATGGTCGCCATGCTGCCCTTGTCGCGATAGCGGAACGGGCGGGTCGGCAGGCCGGCGAGACGCCGGCGCACGTTCGCGGCGACGGCCTGCCCCTGCTGGATGGCCACCGGGGCCAGGCCGGGGAGCGGGTGCCCGTCGGGCCCGTGAACGCTCGACATGTCGCCGATGGCGAACACCATGCCATGGCCGGGGATCGAGAGATCGGGCTCCACGAGCACGCGGCCGGCGCGATCGAGCGGCACCCCGAGCGTGCGGCCGAGCGGCGAGGCGGCGACGCCCGCCGCCCACAGCACGGTCCGCGCGCGGATCTGCTCGCCGCCGAGCCAGACCGCGTCGGAGGTGACCCGCGTGACCGTCGCGCCGGTGCGCACCTCCACGCCGATGCGGGCGAGGGCGGTGGCCGCGTGGGCGCCCAGCGGGGCGGGGAAGCTCGCGAGCAGCCGCGGCCCGCCCTCGACGAGGACGATCCGCGCCTTCGTCGGATCGATGAGCCGGAAGTCCCGCGCGATGGTCTCGCGCGAGATCTCGGCGAGGGCGCCCGCGAGCTCGACCCCGGTCGGCCCGCCGCCGATGACCACGGAGGTCAGGAGCGCGCGCTGCTCGGCCCCGTCCCGCTCGCGCTCCGCGTCCTCGTACGCGAGCAGCACGCGGCGCCGGATCTCGAGCGCATCCTCCAGGCTCTTGAGGCTCGGGGCGAGCGCCTCCCAGTCGTCGTGGCCGAAGTAGGAGTGGCCCGCGCCCGCGGCAAGGACGAGCGCGTCGTAGGCCAGCTCGCCTTCGTCCAGGATCACCCGCCCGCCGGCCAGGTCCACCGAGCGGACCTCGGCCAGCAGCACGGTGACGTTGGCGGCGCGCCTCAGGATCGAGCGCAGCGGGGTCGCGATGTCGGACGGATTGAGCGCGGCGGTGGCGACCTGGTAGAGCAGGGGCTGGAAGAGGTGGTGGTTGCG
>CAMLFJ010000371.1 GCA_946479205.1 uncultured bacterium
GGCCGAGACGGCGTAGCGGCGTCATGCGGTTGGGGCTGTACTCGACGGTCTCGTTCAGCCGCCGGAGGCCCGGGCCCACGCGCTCGGTGTCGATCGGCCCCGGCGCCACCGCGTTGACGTTGATGCCGTGCTCGGCCAGCTCCAGGGCCACGTCCCGGATGAAGCCGTGCACGCCGGCCTTGGACGCCGAGTAGGCCGCGCCGCCCTGGTAGTAGGCGGTCCACGGGGTGCCCTCGCGCGCGCCGGAGGAGAGGCACACGATGCGGCCGTAGCGCCGCCGCATCATGTGGGGCACCGCCGCGCGCGTGCAGAGGAAGGTGGAGCGGAGGTTCAGGCGGAGGACGAAATCCCAGTCTTCCACCGTCATCTCCCAGATGCGGGCGTTGCGGCTGCCGCCTACGTTGTTGACCAGGATATCGAGCTGCCCGCCCCGATCCACCGCGGTGGCGATCAGGCGCGCGGCCGGCTCCTCCTCGGTCACGTCGCCGACCACCGCGGCGGCCCGGCCGCCCGCCTGGGTGATGGCCGCGACCGCGCGCTCGAGGCCGGCCCCGTCGACGTCGCCCAGGATCACGTGCGCTCCCTCGCCGGCCAGGCGCTCCGCGATCGCGCGGCCCAAGCCGTGGGCCGCGCCCGTCACCACCGCGACCTTGCCGTCGAGCCGTGCCATGGCGCCAGGATTATAGGTTAGAATTCTCCGCGCCAGCTCTCGATCTCCAGGAGGATTCGACCTGATGCCGACTCGCCGCGACCTGTTCAAGCAAGCCGGAGCCGCCGCCGCCCTCGCCGCGCTCACGCCGGTCGCGGCGTCCGCTCAGGCCCGGAAGCCCACGCTCACCATCGGCTTCCCGTCCACCCCGGAGACGATCGACCCGCACCAGTTCCGCTCGGTGCTGAGCGGCTCGATCATCAACCTCATGGGAGAGACGCTCTTCACGCGCGATCCGCAGACCATGGAGATCAAGCCGCTCCTGGCCGAATCGGTGAAGAACCTCAACCCGAACACGTGGGAGCTCAAGCTGCGCCGCGGGGTCAAGTTCCACAACGGCGAGGACTTCAACGCGGACTCGGTCAAGTTCACCATCGAGCGCGCGGTCCTCTCGAAGCTCAACACGCTCGCCAAGCTCACCATGCCCCCGTCGTTCGGGCAGGAAGTCGTCATCGTCGATCCCTACACGGTGCGGATCGTCACCAGGGTGCCGGACCCGATGCTGCCGGCCCGGCTCGCCGCCGAGTCGATGAACATCGCCCCCGCCAAGGGCCTGGCCGAGTTCCGGGACAAGTTCGTGACCGACCGCTTCATCGGCACCGGCCCCTTCCGCTTCGTGGAGAACGTGGTGGGCGACCGCGTGGTGCTGGAGGCGAACCCGGGCTACTGGGGCGCGAAGCCGCCCAGCCAGCGGATCGTCTGGCAGGTGATCCCGGACGCGGCCACCCGCCTGGCCGCGCTCCAGCGCGGCGACGTGGACGTCATGCTCAACCTGCCCTTCCCGCTCGCGCCCACCGTGGAGGGCGACCCGAGCCTCCGCGTGTACTCGGAGCTGAGCTCGCTCACCCACGGCATCCTCTTCAACGCGCGCGAGTCGGCGCCCCTCAAGGATCGGCGCGTGCGGCAGGCGCTGAACATGGCGGTGGACCGCGCCGCGATCCTGAAGGGCCTCTACGTGGGGCGCGGTCAGTTCCTCAACACGGTCACCGGAAAGAACGTGGCCAACACCATGGACCCCGGTGCCTACCCGTACGATCCGGCCCGCGCCAAGGCCCTCCTCGCGGAGGCCGGCTACGCGCAGGGCTTCGAGCTCACGCTGTGGCAGTCGATCGGGCGCTGGGTGCTCGCGGAGGAGACCGCCCAGGTCATCGCGGGCTACTGGGACAAGGTCGGGGTGAAGACCAAGGTGCAGGTGCTGGAGTGGGCGGAGTTCAACAAGCGGGCGGGCGGGTCCGCGCACAAGGACTGCTTCTACTACGCCTTCATCAACGGCACCTGGGACGCCTCCTACACGGTGCAGCGCTTCAAGCCCGACTTCCAGACCTTCCGCTACTTCGACGCCTCCGGCGACCTGCTCAAGACCATCGAGGAGTACGAGCGCACCTTCGACGCGAAGAAGCGCAAGGAGCTCGGGGCCAAGGCCCTCACCGCGCTGCACGACGAGGCGGTGTGGCTCTTCCTCTGGCAGCTCGACGAGCTGTTCGGCGTCGCCAAGAAGGTGAAGGGCTTCAAGATGCGCCCGGACAATTTCCTCTGGGTGCGCGACACCTACGTGGAGGCCTGACGCGCTTCCGTTCCTCCTCCGCCGGCTCGGCCACGCGGTCATCGTGGCGGCCGGGGTGTCGCTCGTGGTCTTCGGGCTCGTCCACCTCTCGGGCGATCCGGTGCTGCTGATGGTGTCGAGCGACGCGCCGCCCGACGTGGTCACCGCCACGCGGCACGCGCTGGGCTTCGACCGCCCGCTCCCCGAGCAGTTCGGCCGCTACGTGACGCGGGCCGCCCAGGGCGACCTCGGCGTCTCGCTGCGCAGCAACCGCCCCGTCGCCACCCTGATCCGCGAGCGCCTGCCCGCCACCCTGGAGCTGACCCTGGCCGCGCTGCTGATCGCGGTGGCGGTCGCGGTGCCCGCGGGCATCGTCTCCGCGGTCCGGCGCGGCTCGCTGGTCGACCGCGTGGCGATGGTCGGCGCGGTGGCCGGCCAGGCGGTGCCCATCTTCTGGCTCGCGCTGCTGCTGATCACCCTCTTCGGCGTCTACCTCCGCTGGCTCCCCGTCTTCGGCCGCGGCTCCCTCGCCCACCTGGTGCTGCCCGCGGTGAGCCTCTCCACCGTGATCCTCGGCCGCCTGGCCCGCCTGGTCCGCTCGAGCATGCTGGAGGTCCTCGGGCAGGACTACGTGCGCACCGCGCGGGCCAAGGGCGTGGCCGAGCCGCGGGTGCTCGCGGCCCATGCGCTCAAGAACGCGGCGATCCCGATCGTCACCTTGCTCGGCCTGCAGTTCGCCCAGCTCCTGGGCGGCGCGGTGGTGACCGAGACCATCTTCGCGTGGCCCGGCATCGGCCGCCTGGTGGTGGAGGCGATCTTCAACCGGGACTTCCCGGTGGTCCAGGGCGTGGTGCTGGTGGTCTCGCTCATCTTCGTCACCGTCAACCTGCTGGTGGACCTGGCCTACGCGGCGCTCGATCCCCGCATCCGCACCGAGGCCGCCTGATGCGCCGCGATCCGGTGTTCTGGCTCTCCGCGGCGGCGCTCGGGCTCATCCTGCTCGCCGCCGTCTTCGCGGAGCGCCTGGCCCCATACGCGCCCAACGAGCAGGACATCCTGACGCGGCTGCAGCCGCCGGGCATTCCCGGGCACGTGCTCGGCACCGACGAAGTCGGGCGCGACATCCTGAGCCGCCTGATCCACGGGGCCCGGATCTCGCTCCTGATCGGGGTGATCGCGGTGGGCGTGTCGTGCCCGCTCGGCGTGCTCGTCGGCCTCGTGGCGGGCTACGCGGGCCGGCGCACCGACGACGTGCTGATGCACATCACCGACATCCAGCTCGCGATCCCCACGATCCTGCTCGCGATCGCGGTGGTGGCGGTGCTCGGCCCCGGGCTGCCCAACGTCATCATCACGCTCAGCGTGACCGGCTGGACCCTCTACGCGCGCCTGGTGCGCGGCGAGACCATGACCGTGAAGACGCGCGACTTCGTGCAGGCCGCGCGGGCCAACGGGGCGGGCGACACCCGGATCGTGCTGCGGCACGTGCTGCCCAACGTGTTCTCGCCGGTGATCGTGGTGGCGGTCTTCGCGGTGGCCAACATGATCGTGCTGGAGGCGACGCTGTCGTTCCTCGGCCTGGGGGTGGAGCCCAGCGTGGTGACGTGGGGCCGGATGCTGAACGGAGGGCGGCTCTACCTCAGCACCGCGTGGTGGCTCACCGCCTTCCCCGGCCTCGCGATCTTCGTCACGGTGCTGGCGGTGAACCTCCTCGGCGATCACCTGCGCGACTGGCTCGACCCGCGGCTGCGGGGCTCGCTCGGGAGCGCGCCGGCCTGAGCGTCAGCGGTCGAAGATGCCCTCCGGGATGAGCGCGGAGACGACGTAGTTCGGCACGTCCACCACGTTGCTCACCCGCAGGTCCACCGCCACGCTCGAGATCACGTAGGCCTGCTCGCGGGTGAAGCCGCGCTCCTGCAGCAGGTCGATCATGTTGAGCAGCGCGTTGCGGCAGGCCAGCGTGAGGTTCTCGCCCTCGTTCACGCCGTCGTCGCGGA
>CAMLFJ010000372.1 GCA_946479205.1 uncultured bacterium
ACGCCGCCGTAGATCGCGGCCTCCTCGGGGGTCTTGAGCACCTCGGCGCCCGAGCTCACGTGGCGTGCGCGTGGCGTGAAGGGGATTGGGCGCGGTCGGGTACCATTGGCCATATGGACGAGCGGACTCTCGTGGTGGGGCGGCGGTTTCGGGGGCCGGATGTGGGTGGCGGGACCGGGAATGGTGGGTATGTGTGTGGGCTGGTGGCGCTGGCCGCGGGCCCGGGTTTGCGTGCGGTCGAGATCAGGCGGGCGGCCGGCGTGCCGCTCGACCGGCCGCTCGTTGTGCGTGTCGAGAAAGGGGAAGCGGTGCTTTCCGATGACGAGGGGCCGATCGCGCGCACGACGTCGGCGGATCTGGCGGTCACGGTGCCTGCGCCCCCGCCGCTCGACGTCGCCCGGTGGGTTTCCACCCTATTCCGGAAGAAGCTCGAGAGTGGAGAGTGCACGCACACGTTTCCCGAGTGTTTTGTCTGCGGGCATCGGCGGGGGTCTGGTGATGGATTGCGGGTCTTCGTGGGGCCGCTGGAGGAACCGGCCGGGCATGTGCCGGGGATGTGGGTGGGGGCGTGGCGGCCGGAGGCGGCGTTTCTCGATGAGGCGGGGCGGGTGCGGGCGGAGTTCGTCTGGTCGGCGCTCGATTGCCCCGGGGGCTGGGCGATCGCGGGGCCGGGTAATACCGGGACGCTCCAGGTGGAGATCCTCGAGCCGGTGGATGGGCGGCAGGAGCTGATCGTGATGGGCTGGCCCATGGCCCCGGCCGCCGCTCGTCCCGAGAGCCGCCGGCGCTACGCGGGGACGGCCGTGTTCGACGCGCGCGGACGCCTGCTGGCGCGGGGCGCGGCCATCTGGGTGGCCCCGCGCGCCGGCTAGCGGTGGTATTCTTCGCGAATGGATTATCGCCTACCGGCCACCGTGGTGCCCTCGCGGTACGATATCCGGCTCGAGCCCGACCTCGAGGCGGCGACCTTCGCGGGCGAGGAGACGATCGCGATCACCGTGACGGAGCCGGTGACCGAGATCGTCCTCAATGCCGCCGAGCTCTCCATCCAGTCGGCGCGCGTCGCCACCGCGGACGGGATGACGGTGGAGGGGAGCGCGACACTCGACGAGGCGGCCGAGCGGGCGCGCCTGCTCTTCCCGTCGCCGATCCCGGCCGGTGAGCACCGGCTGACCCTGCGCTTCACCGGCATCCTGAACGATCGCCTGCACGGCTTCTACCGCAGCACCTACAAGGACGCGGCGGGCGCCTCCCACGTCATCGCGGCCACCCAGTTCGAGGCTACCGACGCGCGGCGTGGCTTCCCGTGCTGGGACGAGCCCGCGCTCAAGGCGGTGTTCGGCGTCACCCTGGTGGTTCCGGAGCGGCTCGCCGCGATCTCGAACACGCGGGTCATGAGCGAGACGCCCACCGGTGCGGGGAAGAAGACGGTGGTCTTCGCCGACAGCATCCGCATGTCCACCTACCTGGTGGCGTTCGTGGTGGGGGAGCTCGAGGCGACGCCGCCGGTCATGGTGGGCCCGACCCCGCTGCGCGTGTGGTGCGTGCCGGGCAAGCTCCATCTCACGCGCTTCGCGCTGGAGATCGGCGCCTTCTCGCTCGACTACTTCGAGCGGTACTACGGGATGCCCTACCCGGGCGACAAGCTCGACATGCTCGCGATCCCCGACTTCGCGGCGGGGGCCATGGAGAACCTGGGCGCCATCACCTACCGGGAGACCGCGCTCCTGGTCGACGAGACGGCGGCCTCCCACACCGAGCGCGAGCGGGTCGCGGACGTGGTGGCCCACGAGATCGCCCACATGTGGTTCGGCGACCTCGTGACCATGCTGTGGTGGAACGGGATCTGGCTGAACGAGGCGTTCGCGACCTTCATGGAGCTCCTGGCGGTGGACGCCTGGAAGCCCGAGTGGAACCGCTGGACGACCTTCGGGGTGTCCCGGGCCGCCGCGATGGGCGTGGACGGCCTCGTCAACACCCGGCCCATCGAGTTCGAGGTGCGGGCGCCGCGCGACTGCGAGGCGATGTTCGACCTGCTCACCTACGAGAAGGGCGGCTCGGTCCTGCGCA
Organism: uncultured bacterium; assembly: GCA_946479205.1. The sequence continues at coordinate 2,071 of CAMLFJ010000372.1, forward strand.
TGCTCGAGCAGTACCTGAGCGGCGACGTCTTCCGCGACGGAGTGCGGCTCTACCTCGAGCGGCACCGCTTCGGCAACGCGGAGACCACCGATCTCTGGAAGGCCCTCGGCGACGCCTCCCGCCTGCCCATCCCCGAGGTGATGAACGGGTGGATCTTCCGGCCCGGCTACCCGCTGGTGATCGTCGAGCCGGAGGGCACCGGCGTCAAGCTGAGCCAGCGCCGCTTCACGTACCTGCCGAGCGAGGGCGCCGACGCCGAGCGCTGGCAGATCCCGCTGCGGCTGCGCGCGGCGGTCAAGCGCGGCTTCGTGGACAAGCCGATCCTGCTCGGCAACGAGCCGCTCTCGGTGCCGCTGCCCGCCTCGCCCGACTGGGTCGTGGCCAACGCGGGCGGGCACGGCTTCTATCGCGTGCAGTACGCTCCGCCGCTCCTCAAGAAGCTCACCGGCGCGCTCAAGAAGCTCGCCCCCGTCGAGCGCTTCAACCTGGTCAGCGACGCCTTCGCGCTGGCCCAGGGCGCGATGATGCCGGCCGCGGACTACCTCGACCTCACCGCGCGCTTCGTCGAGGAGACGGACCGCAACGTGTGGACCGCGCTGATCGGCTCCCTCGGCTACGTCAACCGGCTCATCGCGGACGACTCGCGACCGCATCTGGAGGCGCTGGTGCGTCAGCGGGTGGAGGGGGCGGTGGAGCGGCTCGGCTGGGAGGTCCAGCCCGACGAGGACGAGCTCGCGCGGCAGCTCCGCGGCGACCTGCTCCGCGCCCTCGGCACCCTCGGCAACGACCCGGCCGTGCAGGAGCGCGCCCGGGCGTTCTACGCGCGCTATCGCGAGGACGAGTCGGCGGTGGACGCCAACGTGCTGCCCGCCCTCATCGCGATCGTGGCCGCGGCGGGCGCGGAGCCCGAGTACGAGGAGTTCCTCCAGCGCTTCAAGGCGGCCCGCACGCCCCAGGAGGAGCAGCGCTACCTCTACGCCCTCGCCGGGTTCCGGCAGCCCGAGCTGATCCGTCGCACCCTCGAGAAGACCACCAACGGGGAAGTGCGCAGCCAGGACGCGCCCTTCCTGATGCGATCGCTGCTGGTGGGCGTGCACAGCCGCGGGCTCGCCTGGGAGTACGTCAAGGCGAACTGGCAGACGATGGCGCGGCAGTATCCGGGCAGCGCCTATCGTCGGCTCTACGAGGGCGTGACTGCCCTCGTCAGCCCGGAGTGGGAGCAGGACGTGAAGGCCTTCTTCGAGACGAACCGGATCGTGCTCGGTGGCAAGACGCTCGAACAGTATCTCGAGCAGCTCCGGATCGCGGTGCGGCTGCAGGAGCGCGAGGCGGCCGCCCTCGCCGCCTACCTGGCCAAGCCGCCGCGCCCCCCGCGTCGCTAGCGACCCTCCGCGCTCAACCTCCGAAGAGGTCGACGAAGAAGTCGCGGACGCTCGAGCCGAAGGCGGCGGTGCCTTCCTTGGTCCGCTCCCACGCGGTCTTTGCGTCCGGCCCGGCGGCCCGTCCGGCCTCCGCGAGCCTCTGGCCGGTGAACTTCGCGCCTTCCACGATCGTGTTGCCGATGCCCTTGGCGAGCTCTCCGGCGCCCACGAGCACCTGACCCTGCCGGATCTGCTGCGCGGCCAGCTCCACCTGCTGGGTAGCCGCGTCGACGGGCTTGGTGTCGGCCGCCTGCACCGGCGCGTGGCCGATCCCGACGAGCGCCGAGAACGTGAGGGTGACGATCAGCGAACGATGCGTCAGAGCCATCTCCACCTCCTTCGGTTGGCTTCGGTTGGCTTCGGTTGGCTTAATTACCGATTCATGGTAACACCGTGCCGGACCGGATCCGGCATGTTCGCGGCCGCTCCACCAACTTTTCCGGCGAGGTGAGGGACATGAAATACGGAGTGTTCCAGTTCTCCACCGACTACTCGATCCGCATCGACGATCTGGCCCGCGAGGCCGAGGCCCGCGGTTTCGAGTCGCTGTTCGTCCCCGAGCACACCCACATCCCGGCGAGCCGCAAGAGCCCCTGGCCGGGCGGGGCCGACCTGCCGCGCGAGTACTGGCACACCGTGGATCCGTTCGTGGGGCTGGGCGCCGCGGCGGCGGTGACCAGCAAGATCAAGCTCGGGACCGGGATCTGCCTGGTGATCGAGCGCGACCCGATCGTGCTGGCCAAGGAGGTCG
>CAMLFJ010000373.1 GCA_946479205.1 uncultured bacterium
GTCCTGCCACGGGATGGTGCCCGCGACCACCTTCTGGTTCACGTAGTAGATGAAGCCGCAGCCGGCGCACACCATCTCGGGGCGCTTCTCGAGCCCGATCGGCTGCCGCACGAGGCCCACCCCGCAGAGGGGACAGAAGCGGATCGTGTCCGGGGTGAGGTGGGTGTGGGGCGGATGGGCCGCGTCGGCCGACATGACGTCGGCCAGTCTACCACGCGCGCCCGCCGCGCCTTGACACCCGGCGCCCCCGCGGGCCACCCTCAGGCCTCAGAGGAGGCGACACGCCGATGAAGTGGGTCGCGCCCAAGAGCGGCTTCGACGAGGTGTTCGATCCCCGCGGACGCGCCCGCGCCCACTACGAGGCCCTCATCTCCATCCTCGAGTCCTTCACCAAGGAGGACGTGGAGCGGCGCGAGCGCCTCCAGCAGCTCACCCTGCGCAGCCAGGGCATCACCTTCACGGTCTACGGAGAGAAGGACGGGCTCGAGCGCATCTTCCCGTTCGATTTCGTCCCCCGCATCATTCCCGCCGCGGAGTGGAAGGGCCTCCAGGACGGCCTCGTCCAGCGCATCACCACGCTGAACCTCTTCCTCGCCGACATCTACCAGGACCAGAAGTGCATCAAGGACGGGATCGTGCCCGCGGATCTCATCCTCTCGCGCAAGGAGTACAAGCGGGAGCTCCTCGGGGTGGTCCCGGCCCGGAAGATCTTCACCCACGTGGTCGGCACCGACATCATCCGCGACGACCGGGGCGAGTACCTCGTCCTCGAGGACAACTGCCGCGTCCCGAGCGGGGTCTCCTACGTGCTGGAGAACCGCAACCTCCTGAGCCGCGTGTTCCCCGAGTTCCTCGGCTCCTACCCGGTGCGGCCGATCAAGGACTACCCGACCCTGCTGCTCGAGACCCTCCGCTTCGTGGCGCCGCGCCGCGGCCAGAACCCGGTGGTGGTCGTCCTGAGCCCGGGCATCCACAACTCGGCCTACTTCGAGCACTCGTTCCTGGCCCGCGAGATGGGGGTGCCGCTCGTGGAGGGCCGCGACCTGCTGGTGGAGGGCAACCACGTCTTCATGCGGCGCACCCACGGCAAGCGCCAGGTCGACGTCATATATCGAAGAATAGACGACGACTTCCTCGATCCCCTCGCCTTCCGGCGCGACAGCATGCTGGGGGTGCCCGGCCTGCTCAACGTCTACCGCGAGGGCAACGTGGCGCTCGCCAACGCCCCCGGCGCGGGAGTGGCCGACGACAAATCGGTCTACGCGTTCATGCCGAGCCTCATCAAGTACTACCTGGGCGAGGACGCGCTCCTGCCCCAGGTGCCGACCTACCTCGGGTTCCGGAAGGACGACTTCAAGTACATCAGCGAGCACCTCGACCAGCTCGTGGTGAAGACCACCGGGGACGCGGGTGGCTACGGCATGCTCATGGGCCCGTTCGCGGCCGCCAAGGAGCGCGAGACCTACCTGGCCGCGATGAAGAAGAACCCGGGCAACTACATCGCCCAGCCGCTCGTTCAGCTCTCCACGCATCCCACCCACGTCGAGGGCAAGTTCGAGCCGCGCCGGGTGGACCTCCGGCCGTTCATCCTCTACGGCGACCGCATCCGGGTCCTGCCCGGCGGCCTCACCCGGGTGGCCCTCCGCGAGGGCTCCTACGTGGTGAACTCCTCCCAGGGCGGGGGCAGCAAGGACACCTGGGTCCTCGCCCCGCGCGATCCATGATCCTCTCCCGCGTCGCGGACGGGCTCTACTGGATGGGGCGCTATCTCGAGCGCGCGGAGAATACCACGCGCCTGCTCCTGGTGACCGAGGAGCTCTCCACCGAGGTGCTCGGGCTCGACGAGCAGCTCGCCCGCTGCGAGTGGGACGACCTGCGCGCGATCTTCCCGGGGTTCCCGGAGGACGAGCCGCCCGCCCGGCACCTCGCCGGCCTCGCCGCCACCACCCTGCTCGGGCTCTCCATCGATCCGGAGAACCGCTACTCGGTGTTCCACTCGCTCAAGAAGGCGCGCGACAACGCCCGCTCGGTGCGCGAGGCGCTCACCCTCGAATGCTTCATCAACCTCAACGAGACCTACCGGGAGCTCGAGGGCTACAACCGCCGCCGGCTCTCCGATCCCGCCACGTTTCGCACCGCGATGCAGATGACCCACCGCGGGATCCTGAGCGCGGTGGGGGCCATCGAGCACACCCTCACCCGCGACGCGGGATGGCTCTTCCTCAAGCTCGGCGAGTCGCTCGAGCGCGTCTTCCGCACCAGTGTGATCCTCCGGACCAAGCTGCCCGCCCTGGTGGCCACCGAGCCCAAGATCGACCTGCCCCTCTTCTACAGTCAGTGGCGCAGCCTCCTGCGCGGGCTCTCCTCGCTCGAGAACCACCGCAAGGTCTTCGGGGCCCGGCTCGAGCCGATCGACGTGCTGCAGTTCCTGCTCTTCGACCCTCAGACCCCCCGCTCGGTGCGCTACGGGGTCACCGCGGTGAAGGACTACCTCGACCGCATCTCGAGCGCGAGCGACCTGAGCCAGCCGGTGCGGATCGTGGGCAAGCTCGCGGCCGAGCTCTCCTACCAGGGGCACGACCTGATCCGCGAGGGCCAGAGCCTGTCCTTCCTCGATCACGTCCTCGTCGAGCTGGGCCGCGCCCACGACGCGGTGTCCGCCGGGTACTTCGGCTCCTGACCGCGCCCATGTTCGTCGAGATCGAGCACACCCTGTCGCTGACCTACGACGCCTACATTCGGGAGTCGTTCCTCGAGCTGCGCATGCAGCCCAAGACCACCGGGGACCAGACGCTCCAGTCCTTCGTGCTCGCGGTGGGCCCGCCGACCAAGACCTCGCGCTACCGGGACTGGAATCACAACGTGGTGCACCACTTCACGATCGTGCACTTCCACGACCGGATCGAGGTGGTGGCCCGCTCCGCGGTGAGCACCCATCCCGCCGCGCCCGCGCTCGCCACCGTCGCGGACACGCGCCCCTACCCGGACCCGCCCTACCCGCTCCTCGACTTCCTCGCCTTCGACGGGCCGGTGCGGGCGAGCGCCCAGCTGCGCCGCTTCGCCCAGGGCGTGCCGGTACCCGCCACCGCGCCGCTCGGCGAGCAGGTGCGCGCGTGCGGGCGGCACATCGGCGAGCACTTCACCTACCGGAAGAACGTGACCAGCTACGACTCGACCAGCGACGACTTCCTCGCGGCGGGCGCTGGGGTCTGCCAGGACTTCACCCACCTCATGCTCGGCCTGCTGCGGCTGCGCCAGATCCCGTGCCGCTACGTGAGCGGCTACCTCCACGTCCCGCCGCGCGACGGGGAGGTCGCCCAGAGCCACGCGTGGGTGGAGTTCTACTCGCCCTCTGCGGGCTGGGTGCCGTTCGATCCGACCCACAACCGCGAGATCGACGGCCACTACGTGGTGGTGGGCCACGGCCGGCACTACGACGACGTGCCGCCCAACAAGGGCATCTACCGCGGCAACGCGGACGAGACCCTGCGCACCGAGGTGCGCACCCAGGAGTCCACCCCCAAGGACATCTCGGCGCTGCACGAGGAGATGGAGCAGATCGACGTGCCGGTCTACCAGGAGATCCCGGAGCGCCGCCGGGACCGGCTCAAGCTGGCCGCCGAGGAGATCGCGGCCCAGCAGCAGCAGGAGCAGGAGCAGCAGCAGGCGGGCCGTTGACACCCGCGCCCGCGCGGTGCTAGAAGAGGTTGCCGCGCAGCGCCCGTCCCAATCGCAATACCCCGAGGTCACCGAGAGGAGAGTCGGCATGAGGCATGTGAAGTGGGCGGTAGTGATCGGTCTCGTCGCGCTGGCGATCGGCGCGGTCGGCGCCCTCCAGGCGCAGCAGCTCAGCGGCGAGTACAAGATCGGAGTCCTGGAGCCGCTGACCGGCAACCTCGCGGCCGAGGGCAAGCGGCACCTCGAGGGCTACGAGATCGTCCGCGACCTCATCAACGAGCGCGGCGGGGTGATGGGCAAGAAGCTGGTGTTCGTGGTCGGGGACGCGGTCGACCCCACGGTGGCCGCCTCCGAGGCCACCCGGCTGGCCACCCGGGAAGGCGTGAAGATCATCACCGGCACCTTCTCCTCGACCCTCTGCGGGGCGGCCAGCGAAGCGGCGGCCCGGCAGAACGTCATCTACTGGGAGACGTCCTGCGTCGACCCGCGGCTCACCAAGCGCGGGCTCAAGAACGTGTACCGGACCGAGATCGACGGCACCGGGTTCGGCTGGTACAAC
>CAMLFJ010000374.1 GCA_946479205.1 uncultured bacterium
GGCGACCGGCCCGCGCAGCGCCTCGGGCGGATCGCTCGGCGGGGTCGAGTCGAGGATGGGTGGGGCGCCGAATGGATCGCGAACGGCCTCGGAGAGCGTCGGCGCGGGCCGGGTCCCCGGATCCAACTTCAGCGCGGTGGACACGCCGGCGTCGGCCGATGGCCCCCTGAGACTCGTGACTCCCATCAGGGAGCTCAAGGTGAAGAAGACGGCCAGGAACGTGGGGACGAAGGTCGCGGCCGCGATCAGGGGACCTGGCAGCGCCGACAGGAGCCCGGCCGACTCATCGGCTTCGTCCTCTGCATCGAGCTCGACGCTCTCGGGGAAGGCGTCCGCGGCGGAGATCACGTCGGACGTCTCCCGGAGGGGCTCGTTCCGGATCTCGTCCTCGGCGTCGTCTCTCAATTTGAAGGCCATAGCCCCAGTGGAACGCAAGTGACGTGCCACGCGCGCGCGGAGTGGGTCTCTCACTCCCGGCCCGAATAGCAACGTACAGCCTCGCACGAGAGTGGAGAAAGTTCCGCATCGGTCAGGGACTTTTTTTCCGGACCGGCTCCTGCGCCCTTGGCACGGGGGTTGCGACGAGCGGCCCGCTCAGGGAGGTACTCATGCGAGCGATCCGCAGCATGTTCCGGAACGAACGCCCGCGCTGGCGGGTGGCAATTCTCGATGCCGATTCTTCGTCGCGCGCCGTGCTTCGCGCGGCGGTGGAGGACGCGGGTGGCGTGGTGGCGGTGGAGGCGCCGCTCCGGCTCGACGCGGTCGTGGTCATGAAGGAGACCCGGCCGGACGTGGTGATCATGGCGCCGAGTCTCTGCGGGACGCGCGAGCCCGCGCTCATGCCCCGCATCACCGCCGAGCTCGACTGCCCGGCGGTCCTGTTCACGCGGGACACCGACCAGACCGTGCTCAAGCAGGCCAATCGCGCCGGCGTGATGGGCTTCATGCTCAAGCCGCTGCGCGCGGCTGAGGTCGGGCCGACGCTCGACCTGGCGCTCGCCCGGTTTCGCGAGATCCGTCGGCTACAGCAGGCGCGCGCCGAGCGGCCGCTCGTGGATCAGGCCAAGGGCAAGCTGATGAGCGACCGCCATCTCAGCGAGGCGGAGGCCTTCCGCTGGCTGCGGCGGCACGCGATGGATTCACGGCAGCGCCTGGGCGACGCCGCGCGAGAGGTACTCGCCGGGGAGGCCGCGCTCCTGGCGGTCCCGGAAGGCGCTCGATGACGCGTCGCGCCTGTCAGCCGACCTGGAAGGGTTTACACGATCGGCGAGGAAATTCCTACTCGGTCGGGATAGTTCGTCGCGCGGATGCCGCCGGGGCCTTATGACGGGGCAACTTGGGAGTGATCCCCGTGACGGGCCGGCTGGCATGGGCGATGCACGTTCAGGCTCAATGGAGGTGACAGCCATGGAAATCATCGTGGTGGCGACGATGCTGCTCGTGGTCGTGCTGCTCGGAGTCGCTGTCAAGCTCTACGACCTCAAGCGCAAACGTGAGGATGAGGCGGTTGCGGCGCAGGCGCGGATCTCGGACGCGTTGCTGATGGACGCGAACCTGGCCGGGCTGCCGTTGACGCCGACCGCGCACCTGCCGCTCTGGAGGGGCACCCCGCTCGTGATCGAGATCACGGGCGCCGTGCCGAGAGTGGAGCTGCGCGACGCGGCGGTGGACGTGGCGAAGCGGGAGATCGCGCGCAGCCGGTCCGACTTCCAGATCGACGACCGGATCGCGGTGAACCCGGCCGCCCTCGGGCACGCGGCCTAGACATGCGTCGGCGCCCCGTCCGGCATCTTTCCGTCTCGTGTCTCGGTATCGTCGTCCTGGCGGGGCTCGTGGTCTGGGCCCCGGCGCCCGCGCGCGCCGGGGCGCCGACCGACCAGCTGAAGGCCTCGGTCGAGCAGATCATCAAGGTGCTCGAGGATCCGGCGCTGCGGGCGGACGCTCGGAGCCAGGAGCGGAGAGCGGCCATTCGCAAGGAGGCCGAGGGCGTCTTCGACTTCACCGAGACGGCCAGGCGCGCCCTCGGTCGGCACTGGCAGGGGCTGGCCGAGAAGGACCGGCAGGAGTTCACCTCGCTGTTCACCGACCTGATCGAGCGGGCCTACATCTCCAAGATCGAGCGGTACAGCGGCGAGCGGATCGCGTACGCCGGTGAGGCGATGGACGGCGGCCTCGCGACCGTTCGGACCCGCTTCGTGACCAAGCAGGGCACCGAGGTCCCGGTGGACTACCGGATGCAGCAGCGGGGAGATCGGTGGCTCGTGTACGATGTCTCCGTCGAGGGCGTGAGCTTGATCAACAACTACCGGACCCAGTTCGACAAGATCATCCAGACCTCCTCGTACGCCGAGCTGGTCCGGAAGATGAAGGCGGCGGAGCTTTCCGCGCCGGCCTCGCCGCGTTCGTGAGCGCGCGCGGCTCGCGCCCCGGGCTCGGCCCGATTCTCCTGCTGGCCGCCGTCGTGGTGGCAGGTCTGGCCGCGATGGGGGCGGGCGCGGCGCCGGCCGGGGAGCGTCGCGCGGGCACGGTGCTCGCGCTGGACCCCCAGGCGCGCACCCTGACCCTCGACGAATTCGGGGCCAATGCCGAGCGGCGCGCCCTGCGGGTGCAGGTGCCGCGCGAGGCCCTGGTGCTGCTGTCGCAGCGCAACCAGGCCGGGCGCGATGTGAAGGACAGCTTCCGGGACAGCGCGATCACCCTCGCGGACGTGCGCGTGGGTGACTTCGTCGTGATCGAGATGTCGGACGACCCGGAAGTGGCGCGGCTCGTGATGATCACCCTCCGGAGGGGTGCAGGGTCCTAGTGCGGGCGGAGACCGTCTGATGGCCGACGTCTGGGAAGGCCGGTTCCGAGGCCTTCGTCGGTGGACTCTTCTCGCGGGTGTGCTGCTGGCGATCGTGGTGCTGGTCGGCGGCGGCCTCGCCATCTATTCGGCGCGCGCCCTCTCCCGGTTCGAGCGGCTGGAAGCGCGCCGCTCGACCGTTCTCTTCGCGGCGCCGCCGGTCCTCCGGCCGGGGGTCAACGTGAGCGCGCTCGATCTGGCCGGGATCCTGGGCCGCCAGGGCTACCGAGAGACCCGGAACGCGGGCGCCTCCGGCCAGTTCTCGCGGTCGGAGAGCGCGTGGGAGATCAACGTGGCGGGCGCGCCGCGCGTCACCCTGGCCGTCTCGGGCGGGCGCATCACCGGGCTCCGGCAGGGCGACACCGCGGTCCAGAGCGTGGCGCTGCCCCCCGAGCTGCTGGCCAGCGCCGGCGCGGACATGGGCGAGAACATCCGCCCGGTGCGCCTGCCGGATGTCCCGCAGCTGCTGCGCGACGCGGTCCTGGTCACCGAGGACGTGCGCTTCTACGAGCACGGTGGCGTGGACCCCCGCGGCATCGTGCGCGCATTGTGGGCCAATGTCCGGAAGGGCCGGGTCGCCGAGGGCGGGAGCACCATCACCCAGCAGCTCGTCAAGAGCCGGCTGCTCAACCCGGAGCGCACGCTCGCCCGCAAGGTCAACGAGGCGCTTCTCTCGACCGCGCTCGAGTGGCGCTATTCCAAGGACCAGATCCTCGAGGCCTACCTCAACGAGATCTATCTCGGGCAGTCGGGCGGGTCGGCGGTGCGGGGGGTGGGAGCGGCCTCGCGCGCCTACTTCGGCAAGGAGGTCCACCAGCTGGCGCTGCCGGAAGCCGCGCTGCTCGCGGGGATGATCCGCGGTCCCAACAACTACTCGCCGGTCGCCAATCCAGAGCGGGCGCGGGAGCGGCGCGACGTGGTGCTGACTCGCATGCGCGACCTCGGGAAGATCTCGGAGGCCGACTACCGGCGGGCCCGCAAGGAGCCGGTGCGTGCGCGAACGACTCCGGCGAACGGGCTGATGGCGCCGTACTTCGTCGACTACGTGCGCGCCGAGCTCGAGCGGAACGGAGACATCGACCTCGCCGATCTGCACGGGGTGCGTGTGTACACCACGCTCGACCCGGTGCTACAGCGGCTGGCCGAGGCCGCGGTGGTGAAGGGCATGGACCGGCTCGAGACGCTGCGCCCGCGGCTGCGCCGCAAGAGCCCGGAGGAGCGCCTGCAGGCGGCGATGATCGTGCTCGATCCCGCCACCGGGCAGGTCCGCGCGCTCGTGGGCGGCCGCGACTACCGGGCGAGCCAGTTCAACCGAGCGGTTCTCGCCCGACGCCAGCCGGGCAGCGCGTTCAAGCCGTTCGTGTACCTGGCC
>CAMLFJ010000375.1 GCA_946479205.1 uncultured bacterium
TCTGCAGCGAGCCCCAGGGCAAGATCCGGTCGCTCCTCGACCAGCCGGCCGACGCCCTGCTCCGCAAGCGAATCCAGACCGCGATCGGGGGGAGCTCGGGCTGTGCCCAGCTCTACGACCTGACCGCGGACCTGCTCAAGCTCCTGTCGCTTCCTGACGGTAACTAGCTGCCACAAATGTCTAATTTGGAATAATTGACAAGCCGGGGTTCGCCCGCTATCATTCTGTACCGACTGGTCGGTATAGCCCACACTAGGGAGCGGACACGATGGCGAACGCGAGCGCGGTAGTCGGCGAGACCAAGACCCAGCCCGAGACGAAAAGTCAGAAGGGCGCGGCCACGCGCGATCAGATCCTGAACGCGGCCTCCCGTCTCATCCACGTGCAGGGCTACCAGTCCACCTCGCTCGACGACGTGCTGCGCGAGAGCGGGGTCGGGAAGGGCAACTTCTACTACTACTTCAAGAGCAAGGAAGAGCTGGGCTACGCGATCATCGACCGGATCCGGCGCGCCTTCATCGAGCGCGGGCTCGAGCCCGCCTTCGCGGACGCGGACGCCGACCCGGTCGGACAGCTCCATGCCTTCTTCGATCGCGTGCTCGACTCGCAGCGCCAGCGCAACTGCGTGGGCGGCTGTGCGATGGGTAATCTCGCGTGCGAGCTCTCCGACGTGCACGAGGGCTTCCGGCAGCAGCTCGCCGGCATCTTCGACGTCTACCGCGACCATCTCGCGGAGACGATCCAGCGGGGCCAGCTGAGCGGCCGGCTCCGCCCGGACGCGGACGCGGCCCGCGTCGCCCAGTTCCTCGTGGGAGGGCTCGAAGGCGCCATTCTCTTGGGCAAGGTCACCCGGGACATCACGGTCATCGAACGATGCGTCGAGGAGCTGAAGGCGCACCTCGCGCTCTACAGGAACTGAGCATGACGACGCTGCACGCACCGAACGGACATCAGGACACCGCGGGAGGCCCCAAGAAGGTGGATCGGGACGCCGAGCTCGTGGAGCGCCTACGGCGGCAGGAGCCCGGCGCGCCGGAGGAGCTCATCGCCACCTACGGCGACCGCGTCTACCGGCTCGCCATCCGCATCACGAGCAACGAGCAGGACGCGGAGGAAGTGGTGCAGGACGCTCTCTGGACGGCCGCCCGCAAGATCGACACCTTCAAGGGCGAGTCCGCCTTCGGGAGCTGGGTCTACCGCATCACCGCCAACGCGGCGTACCAGAAGCTGCGCAGCCGTCACGGGCAGCGCAACGAGATCTCCTGGGACGCGCTCACCCCGGGCTTCGACGAGCTCGGCCAGCACGCGGAGCCGCTCCGCGACTGGTCGGGGCGGGCGGAGGAGCCGGCGCTCCAGACCGAGCTGCGCAACCTGCTGACCACCGCCATCGACGATCTGCCGGGGGACTACCGGACCGCGTTCCTGCTGCACGACGTGGAGGGGCTCTCCAACCCGGAGATCGCGGAGACGCTGCACATCAGCCTGCCCGCGGTGAAGTCGCGCGTGCACCGCTCGCGTCTGTTCCTCCGCCAGCGGCTGGGCGACTACATGCGGACGGCCTGAGGCGACCTAAAGCCCCGTCCGGCTTGACTTTCGGCCGGACCCTGTGGTCAGATAGGCGCTCGCGGCGAATCCACGCGAGGTCGGCAGTGTGATCCCACGAGCGGCAACCACGAGACAGAACGAGATCGAGAAAGGTCGTCGGCAATGGAAGCGGTGATCGCGACAGGGGGTAAGCAGTACCGCGTCGCTCCGGGGCAGGTCATCCGGGTCGAGCGGCTGGGCCGGGACAAGGGCGCCGCGGTGGAATTCACCAAGGTCCTCCTGGTCAACCAGGACGGGCAGGTGACGATCGATTCGAAGGCGCTCGCCTCGGCCAAGGTCACCGGCGAGGTGGTGGCGGAGCGCCGGGGTGCCAAGGTCCTGGTCGTGAAGTTCAAGCGACGGAAGAACTACCGGCGTCACCGCGGGCATCGGCAGACCATGACCGCGGTCCGCATCACCAAGATCGAGGTCTAGGGCCATGGCTCACAAGAAGGGTGTCGGCAGCTCCCGGAACGGCCGCGACTCCAATCCCCAGATGCTCGGGGTGAAGCGCTTCGGCGGGCAGTTCGTCACCGCGGGCAGCATCCTGGTCCGGCAGCGGGGGACCCGCTTCAAGGCTGGCGCGAACGTGGGCCTGGGCGTGGACCACACGCTCTTCGCCAAGGCCGACGGCTACGTGCTCTTCGAGCGCAAGGGCGACGACAAGTACATCAGCATCGCCCAGCAGCGCGCCTGAGCCGGTCCGGCACCGCCGGAGCACCGTCACGCCATGTTCGTCGACGAGATCGACGTCTTCGTCAAGGGTGGCGACGGTGGCGCGGGCTGCATCAGCTTCCGGCGTGAGAAATACGTGCCCCGAGGCGGTCCGGACGGGGGCGACGGCGGGGACGGCGGTAGCGTGATCCTCGAGGCGGACCCCTCCATCACCACCCTGCTGGACTTCCACTACAAGCGGCACTACACCGCGGAGCGCGGCCAGCACGGCAAGGGCTCCAACAAGCAGGGCGCGAGCGGCTTCGACACCGTCCTGCGCGTGCCGCTCGGGACCATGGTCTCCGAGCGGGACGGCCGTCTCCCGCTGGGCGACCTCACCACGCCCGGCGAGCGGCTCCAGGTGGCCCGCGGGGCCCGCGGCGGGCGCGGCAATGCCCGCTTCGCCACCTCGACCAATCGCGCCCCGCGCCGCGCCGACCTCGGCCGGGCGGGCGAGGAGCGGTGGATCCACCTCGAGTTGAAGCTCCTGGCCGACGTGGGGGTGATCGGGTTCCCCAACGCGGGCAAGTCCACGCTGGTCTCGCGGCTCTCCGCGGCCAAGCCCAAGATCGCCGACTATCCCTTCACGACGCTGGTGCCCTCGCTCGGCATCGTGCGGGCGGGCGAGGATCAGAGCTTCGTCATCGCGGATCTTCCCGGGCTCATTCCCGGCGCGGCCGAGGGCAAAGGGCTCGGGCACCGCTTCCTGCGCCACACCGAGCGCACGCGGGTGCTCGTGCACCTGATCGATCTCGATCCGTCCACCGGCCGCGATCCGCTCGCCGACTACCAGGCGATCCAGGACGAGCTCCGCGCGTATTCGGAGGAGCTGGCCGCGCGCCCGCAGATCGTGACCGTGAACAAGGTGGAGCTGCCGGGCACGGAGGCCGCGCGCGCCGCGGTGGAGCGCTTCTGCGCGGCGCACCGCCTTGCCTTTCACGCCATCTCCGCGGTGACCGGGGAAGGCCTGCCCGCGCTGGTCCACGAGATGGCCCGGCGCCTCGCGAGCGAGCCATGGATGCCCGCCGCGCGCTGATCCGCGCCCGCCGCGTCGTGGTCAAGGTCGGCAGTGGGCTCGTCACCACGCCGGGGGAAGGCCCGTCGAGCGAGACGATCGGGCGCCTGGCCGGCGACCTGGCCGCCCTCGTCCAGGACAAGCGCGAGGTCGCCCTCGTGTCCTCCGGGGCCATCGCCACCGGGGTGGCGCGTCTCGGTCTCAAGGGGCGGCCCCAGTCGATCCCGGAGAAGCAGGCCGCGGCGGCGGTCGGGCAGTCCGCGCTGATGTGGGAGTACGAGCAGGCGTTCAAGAAGCACGGCATCCCGGTGGGCCAGGTCCTGCTCACCGGCCAGGACATCAGCGATCGCTCGCGCTACCTCAACGCCCGCAACACCCTCCTCGCCCTGCTCGACTACGGAGTGCTGCCGGTGGTCAACGAGAACGACACGGTGGCGGTCGACGAGATCAAGGTGGGCGACAACGACAACCTCGCCGCCCTCGTCGCGCACCTCATCGATGCCGATCTGCTCGTCCTCCTGACCGACGTGGACGGACTCTACACCGGCGATCCCCGCCGGGATCCGTCCGCCCGGCGCCTCGAGACCGTCCTCGCCATCACCGACGACATCCAGAAGATGGTCTTCGACGCCTCCGCCACCGTGTCGGTGGGCGGCATGAGCACCAAGCTCGAGGCCGCCCAGAAGGCGGGCGCCTCGGGGATCCCGATGGTGATCGCGAGCGGGCGCGAGCCGGGGATCCTCCAGCGGCTGCTCAAGGGCGAGCCGGTGGGGACCTACTTCCAGCCCCGGGACGACCGCCTCGCCGCGCGCAAGCGCTGGATCGCCTTCGCGGTGCCGCCCCAGGGCCGGCTCACGGTTGACGCGGGCGCCAAGAAGGCCTTAACTGAGAGGGGCA